>JAZSKF010000044.1:0-3552 GCA_045534715.1 Clostridia bacterium
GTAATCAGGATTAACAGTATTCCCATTAGGAGAATAGCATAGAGTCCGAGATTTGTGAACAATGCGCCGATTTTGGAAATACTGTTATTTTCTTTTTTGTCCTCTCTTTTTTTGGTGGTATCTATGGCATAATGTGCATAATAACTCCTGTTCATAAACTCACCTATCGTTTTTCAAACAATTTGCTTATTCCCAACCCTTCTGACACCGACAGAAGCTGAACCATATTTATGGCTGTGTTGATTTTATCTTTTCTTCTGTCGCTCATATAGGGTTTTATTGAATTTAAAAGAGTAACCCGCTTATCTTTACCGCCCGAAACAGTATTAAAAATATTTTGCAGCTGACTGTTTTCCTCCTCATCGACAAATGAATATTCACTGTCGCCAGAGTTTACTTCTTCGGGTTCTGATATAAAATTATAGTCTTCCTCTTCACTGTCGCTACCACCGACAAGATTGTTTAAAACTCCTTCGAGTTTTTCTTTTGTGTCTTTGTTCTCAAGCATTTTAGACAGCATATCCAAAGCTTCTCCTAAATTGCCTTCCACACTGAATCCCCCTTTAAGTCAAGGATTTTTTTATTTTTTCAATAACTGACGGATCTATCTTTCCCAAAACCCCCATAAACCCCTCTAATTCTTTTGGGTTTGTTTTCTCAATTTTCTTTTTAAGACTTTCAGCGTCAACTCCCGAAAGCATTTTTTTAATTGCTCCCTTTTCGGTGCCGGAGATTATATCTTTCAGTTTACTTTCTATTTCCACGTTGCTCATAGACGCAATCTTTTTTATATCATCACCTGTTATTTTGTTTGCCGGTTTCATATTGTCTACTCCCTTTCCTACTATTTCTTATACCATAATATGCTGTTACTTCATATTATGTGCAATTTCCTCAAGTTGGCATATTATTTGCTTTGTCTTGTTTTCAACTCCACTGAAATCCATATTTTTTATATAATATTCTTCAAGCTCATCATGAAGTTTTTTAGCTTTAGAAATTGAAGCTACCGCATGCTGAATCATTGTGCCTGAAAAAATATGGCTTTTTTGAAAATCAAAAGAACATTCGTCGCCGCAGGAGTCAGAATCCAAGTTAATAATTTCACCGCCGTACAGATTTGTAACAACAGACATATCGCTTGTCAGAACACAAAAATCCAGTTCCGGAACGATGATGTGCCTGATAATTTTATCCGGCATAATGGGCGAATAAAACACTTCTATGTCATAGCCCCCGCAAAGCAAATAGTTTTTCACCTTTTCAAGAATTCCCGCACTACTCGTAAAATCAGCATTTAAAATAATCTTGTTTTTGTAACTTAACGTATCAGCATAGCTTATGCTGCCAATGGGTGTAATGGCATCAAGAAACATTTTTCTTGTATGTCCTTTGCCGCAAAGCGAATTTTGGGGAACTTCACCAACAATTTTGAAAAAAATGTCTCTTTCTTTTTCCGCATCCGGATATTTTTCCATATTTAAGTGCAGCTTTTCTGCTGCCGCAAGATAGTTGTATGCAGTTGAAAAACAGGCAGAAATTTGTTTGCCGCAACGAATAATATCTGTTTTATTTTTGCAAATCTCTCCCTCATCCCAGAACTCACTTAAATTAACATAAACATCAACTGCACCGGCATATTTAGGGTCTACTATGTGGGGGGCCGTGCCGTCAACCATTGCAACTCCAAGCCTATTTATCACAAGGCCGTCAAGTGAGTCAGGGTCGGAAGAACAGTGAATATAGTCCACGTCAAATCCGCACTTTTCTGCCCAGCATCCCGCCTTTTTCATTAAAGAAGATTTTCCTGTACCGGGACCGCCTTTTATTATATATCGTACCGTCGCTTTTTCAGAATCTGACAAATAGTCATAATAAGAAAAAAATCCTTTGCTTGTGTTACCTCCTAAAAAATAATCTTTAATCATATTTTCACTCTCCTATGTTTTAAAATTTATGCGTTTTTTGTATTTTTATTACATATTTCGACTTGTAACAAAAGCGTAATATTATTACATTTTGATTAAAGAATAAAATTTTTATTGAACAGCTGTGCATATTGTTATATAATATAATAAAAATATTATACTTGTTCATATTAAATATGAACGGAAAGGACAAAATTTATGAGAAAAACATTGTTTAAGATATTGTCTTTTTGTCTTGCTGTTGCTCTTTTGACTTCCTGTTCAGCTTTTACTGTAAAAGATGTTTCAAGTGTTGCAACAGTTAATGGCGAAGAAATACTTACAGAAGAGTTCGAATATTATCTTCTCATTGCAAAACAAAACATCTTGACAAGTGCAGGCGCAGCGGAGGATTCCAAAGAATTCTGGGAGACTACCGACATAGGCGGTAAAAATGCTGCCGACCTTGCAAAAGAAACCGCACTTGATGATGCAATAACAACAACTCTTATTGCCCAGAAAGCAAGAGAACTTGGAATTTCTGCTGATACCAGCGAGGCAAAAAAGCAAATTTCTTCTGTTCTTGCTTCTGCGGATGATATAATTTCTACTTACGGCATCACAGAAAGCGGATTAAGATCCTCTCTTGAAAAATATTATTTAAGTGCAAACCTTATGCAGCAGCTTGCCGAAGATGGAAAGCTGGATATTTCGGAAGAGGCTTTGCGCAAAACTTATGAAGAAAATTTCAGAACAATCAAACATATTCTGTTTTCAATGACAGACCCGCAGACAAACGAAACACTTTATACTCTTGAAGAAACAGAAAAAATGGCTCTTTACGCCAAAGATCAGATCACCAAAAACGGTGCAGACTTTGACGAGCTTATGAATTCTTCTTCTATGGATCCGGGTCTTCAGACCAATCCGGGAGGATACACTTTCACTAACGACGGGTCAATGGTTCCACAGTTTGAAACTGCGGCATTTGAACTTGAAATTGGTGAAATAAGTGATGTTGTTTTAACAAGTTACGGTAGTCATATTCTCAAAAGAGAACCTCTGCTCTCCTATGATGAGTATGTTTCATTAAATGGAAATTCTTCCATTTCAATGATTTTGGAAAGAGCTTATGAACAAGAGCTCTCTGCAGAGTATAAAGCATCTTCAAAAATCGAAAGAAACGACAAAGTATATAACAGTCTTAAACTGTACTGATTTTTAAACCTAAAAAGCAGAGTATCAACTCTGCTTTTTTTGCAACCTTTTTAGGTTCTAAAAAGTATTATTTATGACGGGAGGTAATTTTATATGCAACCAGGGGGTTCCTCACCTGAATATAAACATGAAATGACAGAAAAATATCTGGGCATGGTATATAAAATTGCTCTTTCCCAGACAAAAGACATTCATCATGCCGAAGATGTTACTTCTGACGTGTTTCTGCGGTACTTAAAAACCGACAAAAAGTTTGAAAGCGAAGAACATATAAAAGCGTGGCTTATACGGGTAGCAATAAATTGCAGCAAAAACATTTTTTTAAATTCCTGGTTTAAAAAAACTGTTCCTCTTGAAGAAGAACTTACCTTTGACTCTCCCGAGAAGTCGGACTGGTATATTGCTGTTGCCATTCTTCCAAAAAAAT
>JAZSKF010000166.1:0-1646 GCA_045534715.1 Clostridia bacterium
CATCCTCCCGTTACACAAATTCGGGACGATGTAGGCATCGTCCCCTACAATGCAATTTTCCCGTTAAATAAAAAAGGCGTGAATGTTCGCCACAGCCAGATAAGGAAGTATTGGTTTTGAAGCCACATTTTTAATTTATACTGCATCAAAAAATCCCGAAATACGTTAGTATTACGGGATTTTGTTCTTTGTCTAAATATAAAAATCTGATATTCAAAACTGTAATACATCCTGAGACCGAGATATTTGTATGAAGTTCAAGGCAAAAAATGGACATAATCCTGACGGATATGGACATTTTTTAACGCAGAAATTCAACAAAAAGGCGATTTTCAGGACAATACTTCCTTATCTGGCTGTGGCGAACATTCACGTTTCCCTTTTTTCTTATCTATTCAGATTTTCGCTGTCATTGTCTGTGCGGAAATTCCGTCAATCTTGCCCAGCTTGCCGGCAAGAGAGTTTATCCGGTCGGCAGGTGCATCAATGATAATAGACACCACGTTAACACCCCTGCTTTTGTATGGAAGCCCCATTCTTCCGACAATATAATCAGCATAGTCGTGCAACAGATGGTTTACCAAAGCAACCGATTCATGTTTTTCAATAAAAATTCCAATAATTGCAAGTTTTGTTTCCACAAAAAAATCTCCTTTCTGATGATGTTGTTCTATCTTCACTTTTTGTAAAATAAAATAATACAAAACAAAAAATCCATGCCGGAGGAAAATATGAACATAGTTGAATTTATTATAATGTTAATTGGTGTGCTTATATGTGTATGGCTGTTGTTTTCAAATTTTGGCAGAGTGTGGAAGCTGGTCTACAACAGTATATTTGGCATGCTGGCACTGCTGCTTGTCAATTTTCTCGGTTCCCCCTTTAATATAAATATGGGGATTAACGGTGTCACCTGTCTCATTTGCGGTTTCCTTGGCATACCGGGGTTTATCACCCTGTTTATACTAAAACTGTTTATATAATTTCACCCTCAAGCACATTGCCTTTTGAAGAGGTTATTTTAACAGACAAAATCTTTCCTGAAACATTTTTGTCCGACTTTGCACGAACCACCATATAATTTCTGCTGTGTCCTTCAAAAACGTTTGGCGAAACCTCCTGCTCAAAAAGAACAGAAAGCCTTTTGCCAACATTTTTTTCATAGTAGGCTTTTTCAAGACAGTCAGCAACCTGCTGCATCTTGGCAGCTCTTTTCTTTTTAGTTTCCGTGTCAAGCTGACCGTCCATTTTTGCAGCAACAGTACCTTTTCTCACAGAATAGGGAAAAACGTGTATTTTTGCAAACCCACATTCAAGTGCAAAGGCACGGCTCTTGGCAGCTTCCTCTTCCGTTTCGCCGGGGAACCCCACCATAATGTCTGTGGTTATGGCAGCATCCTGCCAGACCGAATAAATCTTTTTCACCGCATCTAAATATTCAGCAGACGTGTACCGTCTGTTCATACGTTTTAACACGCTGTCACTGCCACTTTGCAGAGACATGTGGAAATGGGGACAAAGACGGGGAAGAAGAGATGCCATACCGGCAATTTTCTCAACAACCGGCGTAAGCTCCAGCGAGCCGAGACGAATTCTTTCAATTCCGTTCACATTATGCAGTGCGAGCAAAACGTCCGACAGGTCGC
>JAZSKF010000032.1:0-2452 GCA_045534715.1 Clostridia bacterium
ATGAGCAAATATCAGAACAAGCTCATGAAACACATTGAAGAAAACCTCGACTTTATTCAGCCTGAATCCAGAAAAAATGAAATGGTAAACAATTTCTTAAAACCCGGACTTCAGGACCTTTGTGTTTCAAGAACATCTTTCACTTGGGGAATCCCCGTTGAATTTGACCCGGGACATGTTATTTATGTATGGATTGATGCTTTGTCAAACTATATAACTGCACTTGGTTATTCTCCCGATGAGCAGAGTGAACTTTTTGACAAATACTGGCCGGCAGATGTTCACGTTATAGGCAAAGATATTTTAAGATTCCACACAATTTACTGGCCGATTATGCTTATGGCACTGGGGCTTCCGCTTCCCAAAAAAGTTTTTGGTCATCCGTGGCTTTTGTCGGGTGAAGACAAAATGAGCAAATCCAAAGGTAATGTTATTTATGCAGACGACCTTGCAGACCTTTTCGGAGTGGATGCGGTAAGACACTATCTGCTCAGCGAAATGCCCTATGCAAACGACGGTACAATAACTTACGAAAATATAATTGCACGTTTTAATTCAGAACTTGCAAACACTCTCGGAAACCTTGTTAACAGAACAGTTTCTATGACAAACAAATATTTTGACGGCAAAATATTTAAACCGGAAATACTTACACAGCTTGACGAAGAGCTTAAAAATGCTGCCCTTCTGGCAGTTAAAAATGTTGAAACTGCGATGGACAGCTACAAAACTGCCGACGCACTTGAAGCTATTTTTGTGTTTGCCCGTCGTTGCAATAAATATATTGACGAAACAACACCATGGGTTCTTGCAAAAGATGAAGCAGGCAAGGAAAGACTTAAAACCGTTCTTTATAATCTTATCGAAGGTTTAAGATTTATTGCTGTTATGATTGAACCGTTCATGCCCGAAACAACCGGTAAAATACTTGAGCAGATAGGTTCGGACGAAAATACATGGGAAAGTCTTTCTGTGTTTGGAGAGCAGGAAGACCGTCAGGTTGGTGAGCAACAGGCACTTTTTGCAAGAATTGATGAAAAAGCAATGCTTGAAAAAATTACTGAAATGAATAAGCCTGCAGCACTAGAACTTAACCTAAAACCTGAAATTACAATAGAAGATTTTGCTAAAATTGATTTAAGAGCGGCAAAGGTTGTTGCAGCTGAAAAGGTTGAAAAAGCAAACAAGCTTTTAAAGCTTACGCTTGATTTAGGTGGAAACGAAAGACAAATTGTGTCGGGTATTGCAGAAGGCTACACTCCTGAAACAATTGTTGGAAAAACAATTATTGTAATAGCAAATCTCAAACCGGCAAAAATAAGAGGAATTGAGTCAAACGGAATGCTTCTTGCTGCCGATGGCGAAAAAGCTCCTGTTATCTGTGTTCTTGATGGAGAGGTTCCAAGCGGTACGGTTATTGGTTAATTGGAGAAAAGATATGTTATTTGATTCACATTGTCATGTTGATGACGACAAATTTAATGAGGACAGAGAAGACCTCTTATCCACCCTGCCAAAACAAGGGATAGACTATATAATGAACATTGGCGCCGATATGGAGTCTTCGCGTAAAGCGGTTGTACTTGCCAAAAAGTATCCCTATATCTATGCTTCCGTCGGTGTTCATCCCAGCGAAACAACAAATCTTTCCGAAAAGGATATGGACGAGCTTGCATTGCTTGCTACAGAACCAAAGGTTAAAGCAATTGGCGAAATTGGTCTTGACTATCATTATCCGGATACCAACAAAGAAATGCAGCATAAGTGGTTCAACCGTCAGATGGAACTTGCCATGGACCTTGGTATGCCGTTTATAATTCATGACCGTGAATCGCATTTCGATTGCATGGAAATTTTAAAGCGGTTTGATACAAAGAAAACGGGCGGGGTTATGCACTGTTTCTCGGGTAGTGTTGAAATGGCAAGAGAAGTTATTAAAATGGGTATGCATATTTCTTTTGCAGGTCCGATAACCTATAAGAATGCGGAAAAAGCCGTTAAGGTTGCTATGGAAATACCTATAGAGCACATTCTCATAGAAACAGACAGTCCTTATCTTGCACCAACTCCAAAAAGGGGAGAAAGAAACAATCCGGCATATGTTCGGTTTGTTGCTGAAAAGCTTGCTGAGATTAAAAATATGCCTTTTGAAAAGGTTTGCGAGATAACAAAAGAAAATGCCAAGAATTTATTTGGTATTTTATAAAAAAACACTTGAAATAATATATAATAAGTAGTAAAATATTATAAGAAAATAATAAAAAGGAGATATATTATTATGCCACTTGTTACAACAAAAGAAATGTTTAAAAAGGCTTACGAAGGCGGCTATGCTATTGGTGCTTTCAATGTGAACAACATGGAAATTGTTCAGGGTATCACCGAAGCTGCTCAGGAAGCAAATTCACCAATCATTCTTCAGGTTTCTGCAGGCGCAAGAAAATATGCAAAA
>JAZSKF010000050.1:0-4115 GCA_045534715.1 Clostridia bacterium
AAATTGCAAATGTTCTTTGCTTAAATAAAGATATGGTGAATGTAAAAGCAACCACAACGGAAAAGTTGGGTTTTGAAGGCAGAGAGGAAGGAATTTCTGCCTATGCCGTATGTTTGTTAAAATAAAATAGGGAGATGAGTCAATTGAAAATGTCAAAAATGCTTATGCCTACACTGCGTGAAGTGCCGGCAGAAGCGGAAATAAAGAGTCATCAGCTTATGCTCAGAGCTGGTCTTATGAGGAAAGCAGCGTCGGGAGTTTATAACTATCTTCCCATGGGGCTTAGAGTTCTTAACAAGGTTGAGAACATTATACGAAACGCTATGGACAGCCACGATGCACAAGAGCTTCTTATGCCGGCACTGCTTCCTGCCGAGTCTTATATGGCATCGGGAAGATGGGAAGTTTTTGGTGATAACATGTTCAGACTTAAAGACAGAAACGGAAGAGATTTCTGCCTTGGACCTACTCACGAAGAAGTTTTCACCGAACTTGTAAGAAACGAAGTTCATTCATATAAAGATTTACCCATGACACTCTACCAGATTCAGACAAAATACCGTGACGAGAGCAGACCGAGGTTTGGTATCATGCGCGGCAGAGAGTTTGTTATGAAAGATGCCTACAGTTTTGATATAAACAAAGAGGGACTTGACAAATCTTATGACAATATGTATAAGGCATATTGCCAGGCTTTTGACAAACTGTCACTCGACTATACAATAGTTGATGCAGACTCGGGTGCAATGGGCGGCAACGGCTCACAGGAATTTATGGTTAAATCGGATGTAGGCGAGGACACAATAGCATACTGTGATGCCTGCGGATATGCGGCAAACAGTGAAAAAGCTGTTTGTGTTCCGGAGGAGATTGATTGTCCTAAAGGCGACCTCCCGCTTACAGAAATTCACACACCAAATGTTAAAACAATAGAAGAGCTTATGGGATTTTTTGAGGCAGACCCCAAACTCTTTGTTAAAACTCTTATTTACCGTGCGGATGACAAGGTTGTTGCCGTTATGGTTCGCGGCGACAGAGAGGTAAACGAGGTTAAACTTGCAAACCATCTTGGAGCAAACGAACTTGGTCTTGCCGATGCGGCAACAGTTATGGAAGTTACCGGTGCCGAAGTTGGATTTGCAGGCCCCATAGGAATTAAATGTCCTGTACTTATGGATAAAGAAGTTGAAAAAATGACAAACTTTATCGTTGGGGCAAACAAAACAGATTATCACTATTTAAATGTTCAACTTGGCAGAGATTTCACTCCTGACGCCATAGGCGATTTCAGAGTTATAGTATGTGGAGACAAATGCCCAAAATGCGGTGGCGAAATAAAAACTGCCCAAGGCATTGAAGTTGGCCACATATTTAAGCTTGGCACAAAATATTCTGAAGCACTTGGTTGCACATTCCTTGACGAAAACAGCAAGGAAATTCCTGCAATTATGGGTTGTTACGGTATAGGTGTGAGCAGATGTATTGCTGCTGTTATTGAACAGAACAATGACGAAAACGGTATAGTATGGCCGGTAGCGGTTGCTCCTTATGAAGCAGTAGTTGTGCCCGTTAATGCTACTGACGAAACACAGATAAAAATTGCAACAGAAATATATGAAAAGCTTCTTGCTGCAGGAATTGAAACGGTTATTGACGACAGAGATGAACGTGCAGGCGTTAAATTTAAAGATGCCGACCTTATGGGATTCCCGGTAAGAATTACTGTTGGTAAATTTGCAAAAGACGGCATTGTTGAGTACAAACTCAGAAAAAGTGATGAGGTGCTTAAAAAATCGCCGGAAGATGCTGCAAATAATGCAATTGCATATATTTTGAGTGAAAGATAGGAGATTAGGCAAATGTCAAATTGTGATACATGTGCAAGTAAAGGTACTTGCTCGGGCAGCTGCAGTGAAATTGTAAAAGAAAAATTGAACGAGCTTGCCAGCGTTAAAAAAGTTATAGGAGTTATGAGTGGAAAAGGCGGGGTTGGTAAATCATCCGTCACCGCAATGCTTGCCGTTGCTCTTTCAAGAAAAGGGTATAAAACAGGTATTTTGGATGCCGACATTTTAGGGCCGTCAATTCCCAAAATGTTTGGTTTAAAACCCGGTGTACAGGGAACAGAAACTGCAATTTTCCCCAAAGAAACACATAATGGAATTCAGGTTATGTCTGTTAATCTGTTACTTGAAAATGCTGACGACCCTGTTGTTTGGAGAGGTTCAATTGTATCGGGAACAGTTAAACAGTTCTGGACAGACGTTGTGTGGAACGACCTTGATTTTCTCTTTATAGATATGCCGCCGGGAACAGGCGACGTGCCGCTGACAGTTTTCCAGTCAATTCCGATAGACGGCGTTGTTATTGTAACATCTCCGCAGGAACTTGTTAAAGAAATTGTTGGCAAATCTTATAAAATGACAAAGATGATGAATGTTCCGGTAATTGGTCTGGCAGAAAACTACAGTTATGTAAAATGCCCCGACTGTGACAAGGAAATATATATCTTTGGCAGCGGAAAAACAGAGGAAGCAGCAAAAGAATATGGAATTCCTCTGCTTGCAAAAATTCCGATGGACCAGAAAATTGCAGCTTTTTCAGATAGCGGCGATATGGACAAGGTAACAACTGAATATGTTGATGCACTTGCTAATCAGATAGAAAAAATAATATAAAAAAGCGGACAGTATAAAAAATACTGTCCGTTTTCATCTTATAAAGCTTTTTTAAGTTCTTCTGTTTTATCTGTTTTTTCCCACAAAACATCAAGGTCTTCTCTGCCCATGTGACCATAGGAAGAAAGCTGAGCGTAAATGGGGCTTCTGAGGTTGAAATTGTCAATAATCGCTGCTGGGCGAAGGTCGAACACCTTGGAAACAGCTTCGGCAATCTGCTCGTCCGAATAGGAACTTGTTCCATAAGTGTTCACCATAATGGAAACAGGACGTGCAACGCCAATCGCATAGGCAAGCTGAACCTCGCATTTTTTTGCGATACCTGCAGCCACAATGTTTTTTGCAACATATCGTGCGGCATAAGCTGCGCTTCTGTCAACTTTTGTTGGGTCTTTTCCTGAAAAAGCACCGCCACCGTGGCTTGCATATCCGCCGTATGTATCAACAATAATTTTTCGGCCGGTGAGACCGCTGTCTCCATGAGGCCCGCCAACAACAAAACGACCGGTTGGGTTAATGTAGATTTTGGTGTTTTTATCAAGCAGTTTTTCGTCTATGGTTGTGCGGATAACATATTTTTCGATGTCTGCACGGATTTGGTCAAGAGAAACGTCGGCATCGTGCTGGCTTGAAACCACAACAGTATCCACTCTTGTCGGAACACCGTCATTATATTCTATGGTAACCTGTGTTTTTCCGTCCGGTCTGAGATAGGGAAGAACACCCGATTTTCTGACTTCTGTAAGTTTTTTTGCAAGATGATGTGCCATTGAAATGGGCATTGGCATAAGTTCAGGGGTTTCGTCACAAGCAAAACCAAACATCATACCCTGGTCGCCGGCACCAATTTCATCATAGCAGGCGGACGAACCATCTTTTGCTTCAAAAGCTTTGTCAACTCCCATAGCGATATCACTCGACTGTTCGTCGATAGCGGTGAGAACTGAACAGGTGGGTCCGTCAAAACCATATTTTGCACGGTCATAACCAATTTCCACAATGGCATCACGGGCAATTTTTGGAATGTCCACATAAGCAGAAGTTGTTATTTCGCCCATGAGAAGAACAAGCCCTGTAGTAACAGATGTCTCGCATGCCACTCTTGCCATGGGGTCTTTAGCTAAAATAGCATCTAAAACCGAGTCGGAAATGCGGTCACAGATTTTATCCGGATGACCTTCAGTAACCGATTCTGAAGTGAAAAATGTTTTCATAATTTACCTCCTTAACGTAAAAAATCCTCCTAAAGATAGGAGGAGCAATTCCCCTTATCTTAGCTTTATAAGCCGGATTTGGCACCTTGCCTGGTGGCAGGTTGCCGGGTTTCACAGGGCCGTTCCCTCTACCTCTCTTGATAAGGATATATTTGTTTTTTGATTTCGCGGCAAGCGTTTGCTTGCCGCGACGTGGTGCCGAAGGCGGGACTTGAACCCGCAT
>JAZSKF010000046.1:0-4689 GCA_045534715.1 Clostridia bacterium
ATTTTTGCCGCCTCATAAGCAAGACAAAGACATCTAAATACTTTAATATCAGGTTTATCAAAGGTAATATTTTTAAGCGCAAAAAAATCTATTCTTTCAGTTTTACAGTATTTTCTATCAGCATCTATCGGACATCAAGATATGGGAAGTCTCATATCCGGAACAGACATTTGTGCAATAACAGAGCCATCAACAAACTCCACCATTGAATGTATAATACTTTGTCTTTGAACTATAACGTCTATATTGTCTACAGGCATATCAAACAGCCAGGAAGCCTCAATAACTTCAAGCCCTTTGTTCATTAGCGATGCGCTGTCTATTGTTACCTTTGCGCCCATATTCCAGTTGGGGTGTTTAAGTGCATCTGCCGGAGTTGCATTTTCAATTTCCTCTATTGTTTTGCCAAAAAATGCACCGCCTGAAGCTGTCAGAAGTATTTTTGACGGTTTAGCGCCATTTTTATTTATACACTGAAAAATTGCAGAATGTTCACTGTCTACTGGAAGAATTGAAACACCTTTTTCCTTTGCAAGAGGCATAACAATAGACCCGCCAGCAACAAGTGTTTCCTTGTTTGCAAGCGCAATATCTTTTCCCGCTTTTATAGCTTCTATTGCGGGAATAAGACCAACCACTCCAACCACTGCAGTAACAACAGTGTCAACCTCTTTTAAAGTGGCACATTCGCAGATGCCTTCCATCCCCGACAAAATAACTGTATCAGTATCAGCAACTTTTGTTTTAAGCGATTTTGCCGAATTTTCGTCCATCATCGCAGCAAACTTGGGTTTGAATTGTCTTATTTGTTTTTCAATTAAATCAACATTTTTATTAGCACATAGCGAAATGACGTTAATTTCGTCATTCACTTCCGCTACTTCAAGTGTTTGTGTACCTATAGACCCGGTTGAACCGAGAATTGCAATATTTTTCATTTTTTATCCGCCTATCAACTAAAAATGGGTAAAATCAAATTAAGATAAAATACCAGAGGAGCAACAAAAAGCAGGCTGTCAATTCTGTCAAGCACGCCTCCATGCCCCGGCATTATATCACCATAGTCTTTGATGTTATATTCTCTTTTAATCATTGATGCTGAAAGGTCGCCAAACTGTGCCGCTATTGACGAAACAAATCCTGTAATCGCAATATTTATCAAATTTGTTTCAACCTCAAAAAAGCTTAAAATCCAGGCATAAACAAGCAAAGACAAAACTGCAATTATCACACCGCCAACCGCACCTTCAACTGTCTTTTTGGGGCTGATTTCCGGTATAAGCTTGTGTTTTCCGAAAAAGTAGCCCGAAAAGTATGCGCCCGTGTCTGTCAAAAGCGCAGAAATAAGCGCAACAAACACAAGTTGCATACCAAATTCACCGCTATAAATCCTTTTTATAAACATAACCCCAAAAGAAATATACAGCGTTGTAAAAAAGAGCATACAAATGTCGGAAAAACTTACTCTTTTATGGTATGTAACAGCAATAACAAACATTACAATTATGGTAAAAATAATAAGGCAAGTGGGGTCGATAATTATTTGCGGAGAAAGGAAAATTAAAATACCAAACAAAAAACCAATAGCCGTTAGGAACCATTTTTTTATAAACCCACACGCCCTGTAGATTTCATATAAAGCAAAAACAAGGATTAAAAGCAGCGCAGTCTCCACAACCGGCAGCTGCGTAGCAACATCAATCCATAACGCCAGAAAAAGTATTGCGACCGCAATAAAAGCACTTACTGTTCTTTTTAGCATAATTTAAACACTTCCAAATCTTCTATTACGATGCTGATAATCATATATAACACGTTTCATATGTTTTGGAGTAAAGTCGGGCCAACACATATCTGAAAACCAGAATTCGCTGTATGCTGCCTGCCACAACAGAAAATTACTGAGCCTGAGTTCTCCGCTTGGGCGAAGAATAATGTCTGGGTCAGGAATATTTGCAGTATAGATATTGTCTGCAAAAATCTTTTCATCAATATCTTTTGTGTCAATCTCGCCTGAAACAACCTTTTCGGCAATGGCTTTTGTGGCCGTAACAATTTCTTCTCTTCCGCCATAATTAACAGCAAGGTTGAGTATCATTCCGGTGTTGTTCTTTGTCTTTTTCTCAACTTCTGCCATTTTTTCCTGAATTTCAGGTCTAAGCGGCGCACGATTTCCAATCACCCTGACAACATTGTTTCTTCCGGCAAGCTTTCTATCAGCATCGCTGAGATATTCATATAAGAGGTCCATAAGCGCATCAACTTCTTCTTTAGGTCTGTTCCAGTTTTCCGTAGAAAAAGCATACGCTGTTAAAACCTCAATACCAATATCGCTGCAAAAATCGGCAATTTCGTGAAGAGTTTCAGCACCGGCGCCGTGACCTGCGCTGCGACTTAAGCCTCTTCTTTTTGCCCATCTGCCGTTTCCGTCCATTATAATAGCGATATGTCTCGGAAGTCGAGACATATCTATATCAACATCTTTTATAAATTTTTGTTTTGTTTTACTGTAAATCTTTTTTAAAAATGACAGATTCATACCCATCCTCATCAGATAGCCATAAGCTCTTTTTCTTTGTCTGCAAGCATTTTGTCAATTTTATCAATGTATTTGTCTGTTGAGTTCTGAATGTCCTTTTCGAGATTTTTAAGATCATCTTCTGTAATTTCGCTCTTCTTTTTCATATCTTTATATTTATCAACTGCATCACGGCGAAGATTTCTAACAGCAACCTTGGCATTTTCAGCCATTTTACGAACATCTTTGACAAATTCTTTTCTTCTCTCTTCTGTAAGCGGAGGAAAATTAAGTCTGATGCTTTTTCCGTCATTTGCAGGGTTTATTCCAAGATCAGACATGTTTATTGCTTTTTCAATGTCTTTAAGAGCAGTTGCATCCCACGGCTGAATTACGATGGAATGTGCTTCCGGAACGGAAATTGAAGCAATCTGTGCAATAGGTGTAGGCGTGCCATAATAGTCAACCTTAATACCATTTAACACAGCGGGGTTTGCTCTGCCTGCTCTGACAGACATAAGCTCGTTTGAAAGACTGTTTATACTCTTTTCCATTTTTTCCTGCATAAGTTCAAAATTTTCTCTCATAATTTTTTCACCTTTCTTTAAAAATTAGTCAACAAGTGTTCCAATCTCTTTTCCAAGAACTGCATCAAGAATGTTTTCCGGTTTGTCAAGACCAAAAACCCTGATAGGTATGTTGTTGTCCATGCAAAGACTTGTTGCTGTAGAATCCATAACACCAAGTCCTTTATTAAGTACATCAATATATTTGAGTGTATCAAATTTGATGGCGTTTTTGTTTATGTTCGGGTCACTGTCGTATACACCGTCAACTTTTTTGGCAAGGAGAATTATATCTGCGTTTATCTCCGCTGCCCTTAAAGCTGCAGTTGTATCGGTAGAGAAAAACGGGTTTCCTGTTCCGCAACCAAATATAACAACTCTGCCCTTCCTAAGATGTGATTCTGCTCTGCCTCTGATATAGGGTTCTGCAATTTGTCTCATCTCAATAGCGGTCTGCACTCTGGTAGGCACTCCGGCACGCTCTAAAGCATCCTGCATTGCAAGAGCGTTCATAACAGTCGCAAGCATACCCATATGGTCTGCTCTTGTTCTGTCCATACTCTTGCCGCTTCTTCCTCTCCAAAAGTTTCCGCCGCCAACAACTATTGCAATTTCAACGCCAATTTCAACACATTTTTTTACAGTTTCAGAAATTTCTGCAAGAACATCTTCACAAAGGCCAAATCCCTGACTTCCCGCAAGTGCTTCACCACTCAGTTTTAAAAGTACTCTTTTGTATTTAGGTTGCATAGTCCTCTCTCCTGTATTTAAATTATTATTTATATTATACTACATATATTGCCATCTATCAAGTGCTATTTTTTATTATTTTTCTCAGCAACACATTTCAAAGATTTTTTTGATGTTTTCATAGTCGAGTTCAATATAGCTTTTCACTGTACGGCTTTTGCCAAAAGTCGCAAGATCAGCCATCTCATCAATATATTCCTCGCCTACATCAAACTCTTTAAGAGAAAGCGGCATTCCGATTTTGCCAAAAAATTCCTGCATCTTTTCAATGCCTGAAAGTGCAGCTTTTTCGTCATCTGCCTCTACAACATCCCATACCCGTCTTGCAAACTCAGCAAAACGTGAAGTATTTTCTTTATAAACAAACTTTGCCCAGGCAGGATATAAAACTGCGAGTCCCGCACCGTGAGCAATACTGTCGAACTTGCCACTGAGTGCATGTTCAAGCTGATGAACACAAAGTGCATTTTCTCTGCCGCAACCTGTCAGGTCGTTATGTGCAAGACTGGACGCCCACATAAGTGTTGCCCTGGCGTCATAATCACTTGGATTTTCCATAACCTTCAGGGATGCATTAACAATAGCTTTCAAAAGCCCTTCGGAAATACGGTCAGTAAGCTCTGTCGGCTCACATACAGTGAAATATCTTTCCATTGTGTGTGTCATCATATCAACAATTCCGCACGCAGTCTGGTATTTGCTCACTGTGAAAGTAAGTTCGGGGTTTAAAATCGCAAACTTGCATCTGTTAAATTCGCTGTTAAATCCGCGTTTCATATTTATTTCTGTATTGGATAAAACCGCAGAACAGCTCATTTCGCTTCCGGCAGCAGAATGTGTTAGAATGCACCCCAC
>JAZSKF010000081.1:0-5485 GCA_045534715.1 Clostridia bacterium
GTTAAGAAAGAATACTGGGTAGACGACATTGCAAACCAGAGAGAATTCTTTGCACAGTTTGGCGACAGACTCCCCAAAGAAATCACAGAAGAGCTTGAAAAGCTTGAAAACAATATGAAATAATAAATTGAGGCGGAGAAATTCTCCGCCTCATATTTTTATTATCTTGTGTTTTTCTTTTTTGTCCCGTGTGCATACAGAAATTACATAATCTCCAAACAAAAGAGTTTCAAGAAAAAACACCTTGTTTTCTGTTTCAACCCTGTCTTGTGACAGGTCGGTTTTTGTTTTTTTTGACTTAAACCCTTCTCCCAGACATTTCAAAAAGCTTTCTTTCCTGGTCCACATTTTAAAAAAATCTTCCAGGGACATTTTTTCTTTTTTCCCAAAAACCTTTTCGGTAAGTTTTAAGTCAACCTCTCTTATTTTTTCTATATCAACGCCAACCGGATTTTCTGATATTGCACAAATTGCAAGTTCGCCTGAATGCGAAAGATTAAAATGAAGTTCATTGTCACGCAGATATGGTTTTCCGTTTTCAGAAAGTGCAACTTCACCTTTCACGCCAGCACTTTCCATAGCCCTTTCAAGAGCAATCCACGCACCAAGCGACAGTCTTTTGTCATTTTCTAAAGATAATCTGTCAATTTTCTCTTTGCGGAAAACCGGAGCATTGTTATATTCTTTTTTAAAAAGCTCTTTATCCTCTAAATCATTTACATTATATACAAAAATTTTTGCCAAAAAATCACCCCAGTAAAAAAACAGGGTCTTGGTACATAAAAGCTGCCCAAGACCCGTTATGTTTTTTAGGAATTAAATTTATCGTGAATAACTTTAACTGCTCTTTCAGCATTTTCCAGGTCAACCAGAACTGAAACTTTGATTTCAGAAGTTGAAATCATGTGGATGTTAATTCCTGCACCGTAAAGTGCTTCAAACATTGTGGAGGCAACTCCCGGGTTGTTAACCATGCCTGCGCCAACAATGGAAACTTTTGAAATGTCTGTTGTGCTTTCAATTTTTTCATATTTGATAGTATCTTTGTTAGCTTCTAAAATAGCAACCGCTTTTTCCATATTGGATTCTGTTACTGTGAAAGAAATATCTTTTGTGTTTCCACGGCCTATTGACTGAAGAATAATATCTACATTGATTTTTTCTTTTGCAAGAACTGAGAATATTTTAAAAGCAACTCCCGGCTGGTCTTCAAGACCTACCACCGCGATACGAGCAACATCATTGTCACGGGCTACACCCTTTATCATCATTTTTTCCATTTTGCTTACCTCCTTAACATATGTTCCTTCAACTTTATTAAAACTTGATTTTACTGCCAGATTAACACCATATTTTTTTGCCATTTCAACTGATCTGTTGTGAAGCACGTTTGCACCAAGACTTGCAAGTTCAAGCATTTCGTCATAAGAAACTGTTTCAAGCTTTACTGCATCTTTAACAATTCTCGGGTCTGCTGTGTAAACCCCGTCAACGTCTGTGTAAATTTCACAAAGGTCTGCGTGCATTGCTGCAGCAATAGAAACCGCTGTAGTGTCGCTTCCGCCACGGCCAAGTGTTGTGATATCATCGTATTTGTTTATACCCTGGAATCCTGCAACAATAACAATTCTGTTTTTGTCAAGCTCGTTGTTAATTCTTTCGCAGTCTATCTTATGAATTCTTGCATTGCTGTAAACCGAGTCTGTTTTCATACCGATTTGCCAGCCTGTGAGCGAGATTGCCGGATAACCCAGTTTTTCAATTGCCATAGCAAGAAGAGAAATTGTAACCTGCTCACCTGTTGAAAGGAGCATATCCATTTCTCTTTTTGAGCCAGCAGGATTTATTTCCATTGCCTTTTCAATGAGTTCGTCTGTGGTATCACCCATAGCAGACACTACAACAATAACCTTGTTTCCCCCGTTATAAGTGTCAATTACTCTGTTTGCAACATTAAATATTTTTTCTGCATTTGCTACGGAGCTGCCTCCGAATTTCTGAACAATCAGTGCCATTTCTATCCCCCATTTTGTTTATTATTCACTGTATACTTTTATTACTGATTTAACTGACTTAAACTGAGCAAGCTTGCCTGTCAGTTCTTTGTTCACTGTTTTCTGTGTTATAAATACTGTTTCTTCTGCACTTAAAAACTCAGCATCGCCAAACAAGGTTTTCGCTGCATTTAAATCTTCTTTTCCGCATCTTACATAATATTTTGAAACAGTATCTTCGTGTTTTGTAACTTCAATGTCCGGACCCATCCAGCTGATAGGTCTTTTTATTGCCTCGCCTGATGCAATATCCAGTATGTCAGATAACACTGCACTTGCAGTGGGAAGTTTCCCCGCGCCGCGACCATACATCATAACATCACCGACATTGTTGCCGCGTACCATGCCTGCATTGAACACATCGTCAACTCCTGCGAGTGGGAAGCTGTTTGGCAGAAGCATTGGTGAAACCCATATTTCCGCACCCTTTTCTGTCTTTTCAGAAAAACATATAAGCTTGATAGAACATCCGAATTTTGCCGCATAGTTTACATCGTCAAGAGTGATTTTTGTAATACCCTCGGTGTAAATATCTTCGCATTTTACGCTGTTTCCATATACAAGCGAAGACAAAATAGCAATTTTTCTGCAAGCGTCAATCCCCTCAATATCTGCAGTGGGATCTGCTTCCGCATAACCATTTTTCTGGGCACTTGAAAGTGCATCTTCAAAACTTTTTCCGTCTTTAACCATGCTGGTAAGAATGTAGTTTGTTGTGCCGTTGAGTATTCCCATAATACGGGTTATTTTGTTTGCTGCAAGACATTTTGCCATAGGATGAATGAGAGGAATTCCTCCCCCAACACTTGCTTCAAACAGATAGCTTACGCCTTTTTCCTTTGCTATTGCAAGAAGTTCTGTGCCGTGTGTTGCCACAAGCTCTTTGTTTGAGGTAACAACATTTTTGCCTGCCAGAAGTGCTGCCTTTGTAAATTGGTATGCAACAGTTGCACCGCCTATAACCTCTGCGACAATATCAACCTCTTCATCAGCTAAAATAACTCCGAAATCCTTAACAAACAAATGTTTTTCAGGATGGTCTTCAAAATCTCTTATGTCAAGTATATACTTAACTTCAACAGGGGTGGTACCACAGGTCACTCCTCCTTTTATTATCTCGTAAACGCCCGAGCCTACCACTCCGTATCCAAGTATTGCAACCTTTGACATGGTCTTTCCCCCTTTTCTTAAAAATAATCGTAGAGTATATTTTACCACATAATTACATAAATTGCAAGAATTTTTTTATTTTTTCTTGCATGTTTTCTGCTGCTATGGTATAATTTTTTTAAAGGAGATGTCTAAAATGAAATATATTGTTCTTTTGGGAGACGGCATGGCAGACCTTCCGCTTCCCTCTTACGATAATAAAACACCGCTTGAAATTGCAAAAAAACCGCTTATTGACAGTCTTGCAAAAAAGGGAACTGTCGGCATGGTGAAAACTGTTCCGGACACACTTTCTCCCGGCAGTGACGTTGCCAATCTTTCTGTTATGGGGTATGATACTGCAAAATATTATACAGGCCGTTCACCTCTTGAAGCGGCAAGCATCGGCGTTCCGTTTGACGAGGCTGATATGACTTTCCGTTGCAACCTTGTTACCCTTTCGGACGACCCTGTGTATGAAAACAAAACTATGGTGGACTATTCCTCCGACGAAATTACAACCGAAGAAGCACATATTCTCATAAAAGATATTCAAAAATTCCTGGGCAGTGAAGAAATGTCCTTTTACCCCGGTTTTTCCTATCGTCATATTCTTTTGTGGAAAAACTGCAGCAAAAGCTTTAAGCTTTGTCCCCCGCACGATATTTCTGACAAAAAAATAACCGACCATATGCCAAGCGAGCCTCTTTTCTGCGAGATGATGAAAAAAAGCTATGAATTTTTAATGAACCATCCGGTAAACAAAGACAGAATCAAAAGAGGTCTTAACCCTGCCAACTCAATCTGGCTGTGGGGCGAGGGAACCAAACCGAAGATTTCTTCTTTTAAAGAAAAAACCGGTCTTTCAGGCAGCGTTGTTTCTGCCGTGGACTTAGTTAAAGGCCTTGGCGTTTGTGCCAACATGAATGTGGTTGAAGTTGAAAATGCTACAGGCAATATTCATACCAATTTTGAGGGCAAAGCAAATGCTGCAGCAGACCGTCTTCTCGGCGGCGACAATTTTGTTTATCTTCACTATGAAGCACCCGACGAATGCGGTCACCGCGGCGAAACGGAAAACAAAATCAAATCTATTGAATATCTTGACAGCCGTGCACTTAAAATAGTTATTGACAGGTTAAAGGATGCCGGTCAGGATTTTAGCATAATGATTTTGCCCGACCATCCGACTCCCCTTTCAATAAAAACTCATTCGCGGGAGCCTGTTCCATTTCTCATTTATCGCAGCAACGACGAAAAGAACACTCCGGATGCTGTTTACAATGAAAAATATGCTGCATCCACAGGACTTTTTGTGGAAGACGGCTATCGTCTTATGGATATGTTTTTAGAAAAATGATAGTAGTAGCTCCTTTCCAAATGATAACTTTGTTTGGAAAGGAGTTTTTTTATGCACATTTACAGTGAAAAACAAATGAAACTGATGCGTCTTTGGCAACAGGACCGTCTTGCCAGAATAAACATTTTGTCGGGCAGCGTCCGCAGCGGTAAAACCTGGATAAGCCTTGTTCTGTGGGCTTTTTGGATTGCTTCCATGCCAAAAGAGGGAAACTATCTGATGTCTTCAAAAACTCTTGTTTCTCTCGAAAGAAATGTTCTGACTCTGCTTGAAAAACTTGTGGGCAGAGACAATTTTTCTTATTCCATTGCTAAAAAAGAGGGAGTCCTTTTTGACCGCCGCATCTTTTTTGAAGGAGCATCTGACAGCAGGTCAGAAAGCAAAATCAGGGGGCTTACTCTTACAGGCGCCTATTGCGACGAGCTGACACTGTTTGACGAAAACTTTTTCTCTATGCTTTTGTCCCGTCTGAGCGACAGCGGGGCAAAACTTTTTGCTACAACAAATCCTGACAGTCCTTTTCATTGGCTTAAGAAGAAATATATTGACAGAGCAGACGAACTTGATATGCTTTTTGAAACCTTTCTCATTTCCGACAATACCTTTCTTGACAAGGAATATGTTGAAAACCTAAAAAAAGAATATTCAGGCGTATACTATGACAGATACATACTGGGACTCTGGAAAGCGGCAGAAGGAGTTATATATCTTGATTTTGCCAACAATCCTGAAAAATATATTATAAGTGAAAACGACATCAGTGCTGAAGAAATAGCCTTTGCCTCCATAGGCATAGACTTTGGCGGAAACAAGTCGGCACATGCTTTTGTATGCACCGGTTTTACCCATAATATGGATAAAATAATAACTTTAGACGAATTCTATATTAAAGAACCTCTTTCTCCCGTGCGTCT
The DNA here is from genome assembly GCA_045534715.1 of Clostridia bacterium. Classification (GTDB taxonomy): domain Bacteria; phylum Bacillota; class Clostridia; order RUG12999; family RUG12999; genus RGIG7450. Next base: position 5,478 of record JAZSKF010000081.1, read on the forward strand.
GGAAAAGT
>JAZSKF010000112.1:0-4518 GCA_045534715.1 Clostridia bacterium
ATTAACAAATCTACAGCCAGTTATTGTAAACAGCAGAACACTCGTTCCGATGAGAGCTATCTTTGAAGAACTTGGAGCAACACATGAATGGGACGACACCACAAAAACTGCAACTGCATTTCTGGGGGATAAAACCATAAAGGTGACAATAGGCGCAGAAATAGCATAACGAATGGGTAGAGCAACATCGCTGGATTGCCCTGCGGCAATTGTAAGCGACAGAACTATGGTGCCTATAAGGTTTGTATCCGAGTCTTTAGGATATAAAGTGGATTGGGAAGATGCAACAAGGACAGTAATTATAACCAGATAATATTTTAAGACTTTTCCCTTTGCATTACATTTGTTATAAAAGGCACAAGCCTTTGAATATATAAGAAAGGAAGAAAAGGTATGAAAATTGAAATTATCGGTCGCAGGTACAATGTATCCCAGGCAGTTGAGCAGAGGATTAATGCAAAACTTTCAAAGCTTTCAAAATTCTTTGGCGACGAAGCCGAGGTAAAAGCTGTTTTGTCAAAACGCAAGGATACAAACATTCTTGAAACGACCATTCTTCATAAAGGTATGATTTACCGGGCAGAAGAAGAAGCGTCAGATATGTATTCTGCTATTGACAAGGTTAGCGAAATTCTTGAAAGACAGATACGGAAAAATAAAACACGTCTTGAAAAGAATTTGCGCAAATCAGCTTTTGTTCCCGACTATCAGAACGATTCACTCTATGAGGTTGAAGAGGAAAGTGAATTTAATGTGGTGAAAACCAAACACTTTGCCATTAAACCCATGAAAGTTGAAGAAGCAATTTTACAGATGAACTTGCTTAATCACATGTTTTTTGTCTACAAAGATGAAAAAAGCGGATCAACCAATATTGTGTATAAACGCAAAGGGGATACCTACGGAGTGATAGAAACAAAATAAAAACTACAGCACCGGCAGTCTCTGCCGGTGCTTTTTATCAGAATAAAATAAAAAAATTTAAAAAAACTATTTACAAACAAAATTTAGTGTGGTATAATGTCAAAGTGTGCTTATGGCTATGTTTTTGGGGTCACCGCCGAAGACTTGGCTGTTTAGCGAATTATTATTTATCGGAGGTGAAAACTATGTTGCGTAAAGAAGAAAAACAGGCGATTATCGACGCTTACAAGACTCACGAGTCAGATACCGGTTCTCCGGAAGTTCAGATTGCTATTCTTACAAAAAGAATCAATGACTTGAACGAACATCTTAAAGAGCATAAGAAAGATAATCACTCAAGACGTGGCCTTCTTAAAATGGTAGGTCAGAGACGTGCTCTTCTCAACTATCTCACAAAAGTGGATATTGAAAGATACCGTGCAATCATAGCTAAATTGGAACTCAGAAAGTAAAGAAAAAGGGCGGCATTTGCTGCCCTTTACTTTCAAAATCAGGGTTGTGGGAGGTTAGGCATTATATATGGCGCTTTGCCGTGCAGGCGATATATATAATGGCTAATTCCACCATAACCTTAAAAATTTTATTTTATGGAGGAATTAAAATGGAAAAAATTTTTAAAACCACTCTTGCCGGCAGACCCATAGTTGTTGAAACAGGCAAACTTGCAGGGCTTGCTAACGGCAGTGCCCTTGTAAGATATGGTGACACAGTTGTTTTAACAACAGCTACTGCTTCGGCAAAACCCAGAGAGGGAGTTGACTTTTTCCCACTCAGCGTAGACTTTGAAGAAAAACTTTACTCGGTTGGTAAAATACCGGGAAGTTTCATGAAAAGAGAAGGAAAACCTTCTGAAAAAGCTATACTTGCGTCCCGTGCTATTGACAGACCGCTTCGTCCTCTTTTCCCAAAAGACTTAAGAAACGACGTTTCCATTGTTTCAACAGTTATGTCTGTTGAACAGGACAATTCACCCGAAATTGCTGCAATGCTTGGCGCAGCTATTGCAATTGAAATGTCCGACATTCCGTTTAACGGACCTGTTGCAAGTGTTTACGTTGGTATTGTCGACGGAAAAATTATTATAAACCCAACCGTTGAAGAAAGAGAAAAATCGGTGCTCAATCTTCTTGTTGCTGCAAGCTTTGAAAAAATCGTTATGATTGAAGCAGGTGCAAAGGAAGTTCCAGAAGACCTTATGCTTGAAGCAATTTTAACAGCACACGAACACATAAAAGAGCTTTGTAAGTTTATTAAATCTATCGGCGAAGAAATAGGCAAACCTAAATTTGCTTATGAATCTTGTGTTGTTGACGAAGAATTATATAACGACATCAAAAACTTTGCAATAGACAAAGTTAAATTTGCGATGGATACCAACGACAAAAACATTCGTGATGAAAGAATGCTTGTTGTTGAAAATGAAATTGCAGAAGAGTTTGGCGAAAAATATGAAGGCAGAGATTCTGAAATTGCAGAAGCAATTTATAAACTGCAGAAATATATTGTTAGAACATGGCTTTCTGAAGAAGGTAAACGTGTTGACGGCAGACAGATTGACGAAATTAGACCTCTTGCAGCAGAAGTTGGCATTTTGCCGAGAACTCACGGCAGCGGCCTTTTCACAAGAGGACAGACACAGGTATTAACTGTTGCAACTCTTGCTCCTATAGGTGAAGCACAGAAAATTGACGGCATTGACAATGACGAAAGCAAAAGATATATGCACCACTACAATTTCCCGTCCTACAGTGTTGGTGAAACCCGTCCTTCAAGAGGTCCCGGCAGACGTGAAATCGGTCATGGTGCACTTGCGGAAAAAGCTCTCGAACCGGTTATTCCTTCGGAAGAAGAATTTCCTTATGCAATCAGACTTGTTTCTGAAGTATTAAGTTCTAACGGTTCAACATCCCAGGGGTCCATCTGTGCGTCTACACTTGCACTTATGGACGCAGGCGTACCAATAAAAGAACCAGTTGCCGGCATTTCTGTTGGTCTTATCACAAGAGAAGACGGAAGCTTTATGACAATGCTTGACATTCAGGGTGTTGAAGATTTCTTCGGCGATATGGACTTTAAAGTTGGCTGTACAAAAAATGGTATCACAGCTATTCAGGTTGATATTAAAGTTGACGGACTCACTCCTGAAATTATAAAAGAAGCGTTTGAAAAAACAAGAAAAGCAAGACTTCACATTTTAGATGAAGTTATGCTCAAAGCAATTCCTCAGCCGAGAGAAGAACTTTCTCCCTATGCACCTAAAATGATAAGCTTTAACATAAACCCTGATAAAATTAGGGAAGTTATTGGCACAGGCGGAAAAGTTATTCAGAAAATCATTGCTGATACAGGCGTTAAAATTGACATTGAAGATGACGGCCGTGTATTTATTGCAGCAGTTGATTCAAGCTCTGGCGAAGCAGCAAGAAAGATTATTGAAAATATTGTAAAAGAACCTGAAATTGGAGAAATATATGAAGGTACAGTTGTTGGAACAACAACATTTGGTGCTTTTGTTGAAATTCTTCCGGGTAAAGACGGTCTTGTTCACATTTCAAAACTTGACAAAAAACGCGTTGAAAAAGTTGAAGACGTTGTTATTGTTGGAGATGTGCTCAAAGTAAAAATTGAAGACATTGACCCTAAAACAGGTAAAATAAAACTTATCAGATTATTTGATGACGAACAGTAAAAAGAGAAACCGTCTAAGGTAAAGCCTTAGGCGGTTTTTTTAATAGCTTTAAACAGAATAAACAGTATACCGCTCACCGCAACAACCGTTGCTCCGGTGGGCGTTTCAAATATATAGGACAATGTAATCCCGATAATAAAAGAAAAGATTGAAACTATTGCTGAACATACAATTACATGTTTGAAATGTTTGCAAACGATCATTGCAGTGAGAGCAGGGAAGATTATTAGACTGGATATTAAAAGAGACCCCATCATTCTCATTCCCAGAACTATTGTTATTGCCGTTAAAACGGCAAGCATACTGTTGTAAAAGTATGTGTTTATTCCTATAGCCTTTGAAAAGGATTCGTCAAATGTTACTGTGAATATTTTATTAGAAAATAAAACATATATTATTATTACAATGAGCGACAGTATAACGCTGAAAATGGTGTCGGCGGTTGTGAGAGAAAGAATGCTGCCAAACATTATACTGAACAAATCTGTGTTCATGCCGGTTGTGAGTGATAAAACCAGTATGCCCGCAGCCAAAGCACCGCTTGAAACAAGTGCAATTGCCGCATCACCTTTTATCTTACTGCTATCGTTAATTTTCAGCAGGAAAAAAGCAGAAATTACAACTACGGGAATTGTTATAAACAGCGGTGTCGTGCCAAGTGCGGTTGCAATTGCCAGAGCGCCGAATGCAACGTGCGACAGACCATCACCTATCATTGAATAGCGTTTTAACACAAGGTTAACGCCTAAAAGAGCAGAACACACCGAAACCATTGTGCCTACTATGATGGCTTTGACAATGAAAGGGTAGGAAAGCATTTCGGCAAAAATGTTAATCATACTTCATACCTGCCCGGAGATATTCTTGTGTGTCACCAAAGAAAAAGCTATCATTTCCCAAATGAA
>JAZSKF010000198.1:0-3148 GCA_045534715.1 Clostridia bacterium
AAGCCCTTTTTCTTCATAAAAGTCTTTCAGCGGCTGTGTCTTTTCGTGATAAACCGAAAGCCTTGTTTTGACCGTTTCCTCAGTGTCATCTTTGCGACAGATAAGATTTCCTCCACATTTGTCACATTCATTTTCCTTTACAGGTTTGTTGTAAACTGTGTGGTAAACCTCGCCGCAGTTTTCACACTGTCTTCTACCGGAAATACGCTCAATAATTTTTTCATCCGGAACAGTAAGCAAAATAACTTTATCAACCTGAATTCCCATTTTTTCAGCTTCTTCAGCCTGCCTTGTTGTACGGGGAAATCCATCAAGGATAAATCCCTTTTCACAATCCTTTTCGGAAACTCTTTCCTTTATCATATTACAGATAATATCGTCGGGTACAAGGTTCCCTTTGTTAATAAGCTTTTCCGCTTCTTTTCCAAGCTGTGTGCCTTTCGCAACTTCTCTCCGTATCATTTCCCCTGTGGAAATGGTGGGAATGTCAAAGTGCTTTGATAATTTTTCTGCCTGTGTTCCTTTGCCGGCAGCCGGCGGGCCAAGTAAAATGAGTTTCATTTTTTTCCTCCCGCAGCGCTACCGATTAGTCGATACATCCTTTGTATTATCACATAAGCATCTGAATTTCCAATTGACGATAGGTTTCAATAGCAACACCAACTACGATGAGGATTGATGTTCCGCCAAAGGAAACTGCCATGTTTCCACTTGCCATAAGCATCGGCAATACTGCAATAAGAGCTATTGCTACCGCACCTATGATAGTAACTTTATTCATTACTTTTGTCAAGAAATCGGATGTCGGTTTGCCCGGTCTTATTCCCGGTACAAAGCCACCGTTATTCTTAATGTTGTTAGCCATTTCAATTGGATTATATACCATTGACGTATAGAAGAACGTGAAGAATATAATCAAAACGAAATAGAGTACTGCATAAAGCCATGAGCCCGTAAACCATGTAATCCATCCGGGTGTTCCGTTAGTTGAGAACATCGCAGAAATTGTTGACGGGAAAGAAAGTATGGAACTTGCAAAGATGATAGGCATAACGCCTGCCATGGATACCTTGAAAGGTATGTGTGTGCTCTGTCCGCCATACATTTTTCTTCCTACAACTCTTTTAGCATACTGAACAGGAATTCTTCTTTCAGCGTCGTTAAGCATAACAACAAACGCGATTACTGCTACACCGAGTACGATGATTGCAAGTGCTATCAGCCAGTTTGTTTTGATGAGCTGCCAAAGCTGCACCAAAAGTGCCGGAGCTCTTGTTACGATACCTGCAAAGATTATAATGGAAATACCGTTTCCAATACCTTTTTCGGTAATCTGCTCGCCTAACCACATAAGGAACGCTGTTCCTGCAGTAAAGGATAATGTTATTGTTACAAAGCTTAAAAAGCCCGCATTTGTAAGTGTGTTCGCATTGGCCATACCAACATACAGACCGGAAGCCTGGATGAATGCAAGTATAACTGTAATATAGCGAGTCCATTTAGCAATAACTTTTTTGCCTTCTTCGCCTTCCTTTGCTAATTTTTCAAGCGCAGGAATAGCTACTGTCAAAAGCTGCATGATAATGGATGAATTGATATAAGGTGTAATGCTCATCGCAAATATCGAGGCGTTTTGCATAGCTCCGCCCGAAATAATATTTACCAGGTCAAAAATTGTGCCCGAGCCGTTGCCTATTCCCATAAGCTGGGAAAGTGCATCCTTTTCAATGCCGGGCACGGGAACTACCGTACCTAATTGGAAAATCACAAGCATGAACAAAGTATAAAGAATTTTCTTTCTAAGTTCAGGCGTTTTCCATGCGTTGACCAGTGTTTTTATCACCTTAAATCACCTCAGCCTTTCCGCCTGCTGCTTCAATCTTATCTTTTGCAGATTGTGTGAATTTTGCAGCTTTTACTGTAAGTTTCTTGGTGATTTCACCATTTCCCAGTACAGTAATGCCGTCATTTATTTTTTTAATCACTCCTGCATTTTTGAGTACTTCTGCTGTTACTTCTGCTCCATCCTCAAAAATGTTAAGTGCTGACACTTTAACTTCAGTGTATTTCTTTGCGAAAATATTACAGAAACCGCGTTTTGGCAGTCTTCTGTATAAAGGCATCTGACCACCTTCAAAGCCCGGTCTTACTCCGCCGCCTGAGCGAGCTTTCTGACCTTTGTGACCTTTGCCGGCTGTCTTTCCGTTTCCGCTGCCGTGTCCTCTTCCCTTTCTCTTAGCCTCTTTTGTTGAGCCAGGAACGGGTGCCAGTTCATGCAAACGCATAATTACACCTCCTTCAATTATATTTCTTCTACTGCTACAAGGTGTATAACCTTTTTTACCATACCGCTGATCTGAGGAGTATTCTCATGGATAGCGATATCTCTTATCTTCTTAAGACCAAGCGCTTTAAGTGTTGCTATCTGGTCTTTTTTACAGCCTATGGAGCTTTTTGTCTGTGTGATTTTTACTTTTGCCATTTTTCAGCCCCTCCTTAACCTAAAACTTCCTGCACGGTTTTGCTGCGTCTTTCAGCAATTCCTGCAGCGCTGTTCAAGCCAGCCAATCCCTCAATTGTAGCACTTATAACGTTGCGGGGATTGTTTGAGCGTAAGCACTTTGTTCTGATATCTTTTATTCCTGCAAGTTCAACAACTGCACGAACAGCTCCTCCTGCAATAACTCCGGTACCGGGGCCAGCTGGTTTTAAGAGAACTTCGCCTGCGCCGGATTTACCGATTGTTTCATGAGGAATTGTTGTTCCGAGCATCGGAACTGTTACCATATTTTTCTTTGCATCTTCTATAGCTTTTCTAACTGCTTCAGGTATTTCGGCAGCTTTTCCGTTGCCGTAGCCTACGTGACCGTTTTCGTCACCAACTACTACAAGTGCGCTGAAACGAAAAGTTCTACCGCCTTTAACAACTTTAGCAACTCTTCTTATATCAACCACTTTTTCCTGCAGTTCTGAGCCATTTTTCTGTAATTTTTCCTGCATAGTGTCCCCCTCCTTCTTATTAGAATTCAAGGCCGCCTTCACGCGCACCATCTGCGAGACTTGCTACACGTCCGTGATAAATGTAACCGCCACGGTCAAAAACAACCTGTTTAATACCTGCTGCTAATGCCTTTTCAGCTATCATTTT
>JAZSKF010000033.1:0-2688 GCA_045534715.1 Clostridia bacterium
ATGAGAACAAAAACAACATACGCAGGTGGCTCTTCAAGCATTTTGAGTAGAGCATTCTGTGAAGACACATTCAGCTTTTCGCAATCGGGAATAATAATAACCTTTTTGTCAGAAGAATGTGGGCGCAGCGAAATGGTATCACACAGCGCCCTGATATTTTCCACAGAAATCTGTTGTTTCCCCTCTGAAGGGGTAAGAGTTATAATATCCGGATGGTTACCAGAAAGAGCCAAACGGCACCCGCTGCAGTTTCCGCAACCGCTTTTGTCCCGGCAAACAAGCTGCTGAGCAAATGCCCGAGCCATTGTTTTTTTCCCCATACCCGCTTCGCCTTCGAAAATATAGGCGTGGGAAACAGTTCCCGACTCTATTGCATTTGAAAGCAGACTGATAATTTTTTTTTGCCCTGTCACAGAGCCAAACCCGCAAGTCATTTATTATAACTTTTTAAACTGGTCAACATCCAGAGTGAATACAGTTGCTCCGCCAACCTCAATTTCTATGGGGTAGGGAGTAACGCCGCCGAACGGAGCCTGGTTTGTTGTTATCTGTTTGCGAGTGCTGCAAGTGGATTTAATAATAGAAAACACTTCTTCAACCTTGTCTTCCTCAACACCAATAATAACTGTTGTATTGCCTGCGCGGAGAAAACCGCCGGTTGTTGCAAGACGTGTAACACTGAATTTGTTTTTGGTAAGAACAGAAATGAGCTCACCGGAATCGTCAGAACTTACAATTGCCATTATTAATTTCATAATATTACCTCCACATTATTTTTATCAAATTACCTATAATTATTTTAGCATATTTCCGAACTGATGTCAATTATTTAGCAGAGAAACAGCCGTATAGTATTGTTTGTCAACTTCCGTTTCAATGTCCTTGGTCCTGTTGTCAAGTTCAACCTGAGTCATAATATCAAGGTTGCCAGATGGGGCAATGCCGAACTTTTCCTGGAAAAGTTTAACGGCGGCTTTTGTATCTTCGTCAAAAACGCCGTCCACGTCACCCGGGTAGATGGACAGAAGTTTAAGGCGAAGCTCTGCAGCTTCTATTTCTTCAGGAGAAGAGTTTTCGTCTATAATAGTTGAAAACTGCATTGGCAAAATATAAGGATTGTAGCAAAGGGGCTGAGTATAATTTCTCACATAATAGTCAGGCGAAACGCCCACTTTGTCAACCACATTGCCTTTTGCCGAATGATAGAGCGCGACGGTAAGTTTGATTGCGCCACCGGTTATTACACGCTGAATAACCTGCATGCTCCCTTTTCCGAATGTTGTCTTGCCCACAATTTTAGCAACTTTGGCATCCTGCATAGAAGCGGAAAAAGCCTCTGCGGCACTTGCACTGTTTTCGTTTGCAAGAATTACAATATTGTATTTGCCGGAACTGTTTTTATTGTTTTTGTAGGTAACATTTTGCGCTTCGTCTTTATAGTGAATGTGGAGAATATCTCCTTTAGGCATAAAGAGTCGCAATGTATCAAGAAGAGAGTTGAGCTCGCCACCGGGATTGTCACGGACATCAATTATAAGATTTTTGATATTCTTTTTGTCAAAATCCTTTAATGCATCGGAAACATCTCTCGGGGTGGTAGCTGCAAAACTTGCTATGCTGATATATCCAATGTTTTCGTCGGTTATTCCATAGGAGATTGTAGGTTGCTCCACAATGGACCTCGTGATTGTGAAAGAAATGGTGTCTTCGCCGCGGAGAACACCTATTGTAACCTCTGTTCCTACATCGCCCACAATAAGAGCGCGGATATATTCCACTGATTTGCCTATAACAATTTCTTCGCCAACGCTGATGATTTTGTCGCCCGCCTTAACGCCGGCAACTTCTGCGCCCGAACCGCTTATAGGGGAAACAACGACAATATATTCGCCTCGTTGCTCAATTGTAACACCAATTCCCGCAAAGGTGCCGGACAGGCTGTCTTGCCAAGCTGCATATTCATCTTTTGAAAAATAGGTGGAATAGTTGTCCAGCTCTTCTGTCATTCCTTCTATTGCGGAAGCGAGAAGATCGGGATTTTCTTTCAGAACTTTTTCCAGCGCTGCTTTATAGAGCACGTCGCTTGTAGCACCGAATTTATAATATTGTTCTATAAATGCTTCCACGCTTGTGATATAACGGGCAGACAATTCTCCCGAAACAGAATTTGCGGCTTTCTCGCCCTCTGCGGCAACGGGAAGAACAATAAAAGCACATATAAGCAAAATAGAAATTATTTTTTTCATCTTGGAAATCCTTTCTGTATACGTTATTCGATTATTATGGAAAATACACGATAGAGACCGCCCAGGCGGTCATAGTTTGCATACACTACACATTGAGCATCAAAATAATTATATTTAAGTTGCTGTCTGTCAATTTCTTTTGTCTTATGATAAGCTTTAAAATCGTCGGTAAGATAAAATGTTTTATAACTGTCAAAAGAAAAGCTTTGTTTGCCAAATGTTTTCAGGTTGTCAAGTGTAAGAGTGTTATTTGTATAATCATACAAATAGAGGCTTCCCGAATATGAAAGGGGTGCAGGGACATATTCCTCGGCGGTATTTTCCGACAAAGCCTTTATAAACAACACTCTGTCATTTTTGATATATATTTTTATTTCATCGCCTGTTCTTAAAATGCCTGATATGTCAGCCTGTCCTCGGCCGAAAACCACAATTTCGTTTG
>JAZSKF010000005.1:0-5087 GCA_045534715.1 Clostridia bacterium
TAAAAATATGCCACCGGCATATTTTCTTCACGCTCGATGCCCTCTCAGAGTTCGACTCCCACCCGATTAACAAAAAAAGACGCCGGATGGCGTCCTTTTTTTGTTGGTGGAGATGAGGGGAGTCGAACCCCTGTCCGAAAACGAATTCATACGAGCTTCTCCGAGTGCAGTTTGTGTTTAAATTTCCCTTGCTGTGCGGTACACAAACAAACCGCACAGGTTGGTAGCTTCATTTTTCATGGCAGCCTCAAAGCTTTGACTGCTCACGTTCACCACTAATCGACGCCCTTTTTTCCGCCGTGGTACTCGGGAAAAGGACGGCCGCCTAATTAGGCAGCGTAAGCTAAATTATCGTTAGCGTTTAAAATTTAATTTGGGACTTTTAAAGTTGTTTCCCGACAACTACTCGCTGCTCGAACTTCATCATCCCCGTCGAAACCGGTGCATCCCCATGTTTAATATTTTTCCCGGACGGCGCGTGCAATATCCAGTTTTGCATCACGCTCGGCGGCGGAAGCACGTTTGTCATGCAGGTTTTTACCCTTTACAAGAGCAAGCTCCATTTTAATTCTGCTGCCCTTAAAATAGAGGGAGAGAGGGACTATTGAATAGCCTTTTTGCTGGGCATGGGCAAGGAGTTTTCTTATTTCCTGTTTATGAAGCAAAAGCTTTCTTACGCGCAAGGGGTCACGGTTAAAAATGTTGCCCTGCTCATAGGGGCTGATGTGCATACCCTTAACAAAAGCTTCGCCTTTTTCAATGGAAATCCAGCTGTCTTTTAAGTTAACTGCGCCCGCACGGACAGACTTTACTTCTGTGCCCACAAGCTCTATGCCTGCTTCATATTTATCTTCAATAAAATAAAGATGATGTGCCTGGCGGTTTTTCGCAATAATTTTAACGTCTGACATCCGGATTCTCCTTTCCTTTTTTTCGTGCTTTTTAAGTATATCACATAAAAAAATTTTTTTCAATAGTAATTATATGACAAATATATTATATTTCCAATAACAAATTTAGATTTTTCTATTGTTTTTTTTCTATTTATATGATAAACTGTAATAAATGATTTTATTTAGCGGAGGAAGAATTTTTATGAAAAAAATTATTTCTTTAATTCTGGTTCTTTTAGTTGCTTTTTCAGCAATGACAGTATGTGCTGAAGAAATTACCGGTGACAGCTATGTTGTTCTTGCACAGGCGCAGAACAACAAATTGTTTGTTAATGGCATCATGATGGATTTTGACGCTATGAACGAAAAGGTTGTTCCTTTTGTGGACGAAAACGGAAATTGCATGGTCCCTCTCCGCGCTGTTGTTGGTACTGTCGGCGGCTGGATTGACTGGATTGAGGAAACAAATACAGTTGTTATGCTTTATAACGGAGTTGAAATTTCCTTTGTGCTTGACACAAATGAGATAAAAGTGGGAGATGAAACTGTTGAAGTTTCTGTTGCACCCTACACAGTTTATGACAGAACGGTTGTTACACTTGATTTCTTCGAAAAATGTCTGGGTGCACAGACCACTTTTGACGAAGAAACAAAAACAGTTATTCTTGGATTTATAACAAAGGTTTATGCGGCGGGTTAATTTAAATGTTTAAATATGAAACACATCTTCATACGTCTGAAGCTTCTGCCTGTTCAAAGATGACGGGTGCAGAGGCAGCCGACTATTTTAAGTCACTCGGTTATTCGGGTGTTTTTGTTACCGACCATTTTTTCAACGGTAACACAGCTATTCCAAAAATGGACAACTGGGAGAGACGGGTTGACCTTTTTTGCAAGGGATATGAAAACTGCTATAAACGCGGCAAAGAGATTGGTCTTGATGTTTTCTTTGCGTTTGAATTTCAGTATGCCGGCACACATTTTCTGATTTACAATCTGGATAAAAACTGGCTGAAAAAGCACAGAGAAATAATGGATATGCGGCTGACGGAATTTTTAAACTTTGCAAAAAAAGAGGGCGCACTTGTTGTGCAGGCACATCCTTTCCGCGAGGCAGAGTATATAGAATTTATAAGACTTCTGCCAAGGCATGTTGACCTTGTGGAGTATAACAATTCCTGCGATGATGAAAAGGTAAGAGAAATCGGCAAGTTTTATGCCAACCACTACGGATTGCCGGGCTTTGCCGGGTCGGATATTCATTCCACCGAAAGAAAACGGTTGGGCGGACTTGCTTTTGAAAAGAAAATTTCTGACGTGAAAGAGTTTACAGAGCTTGTGAAATCAGGAAACTTTCAGATGTTTATAGATGATCACGAATAGAAAAACTTAGGTGACCGATATGAATGTGTACGATTTTGACCAGACAATATATCACGGGGACAGCACAAGAGATTTTTACTTTTTCTGTCTTAAACGACACAAAAAGATTATAAAATTTCTTCCTGCTCTTGCCATGCATTTTTTAAAATTTGCTTTTGGCAGAATTACAAAAACACAGTTTAAAGAAAAGTTTTATGTCTTTTTGACGGCCCTTGACGATGTTGACAGGGAAATTGAAATTTTTTGGGAAACCCATGAAAAAAACCTGAAAAAATGGTATATGAATCAGAAAAAAGACAGCGACATTATCATTTCGGCTTCGCCTGATTTTTTGCTTAAGCCCATCTGCAAAAAGCTTGGCATAGAGCTTATAGCATCAAGGGTGGATAAATTCAGCGGTAAAACCGAAGGAGAAAATTGTTATGGAAATGAAAAGCTTGTTCGCCTCAAGGAAAAGAACAAGCAATTTTACATAGAAGAGTTTTACTCGGACTCATATTCCGATTCTCCGCTTGCACTGCTGGCTGAAAAAGCGTTTCTGGTAGATGGCGACAAACTCGTCCGTTGGGACAAAGAAAAAAGTATGAGACAGTAAAAAAAGGAACTTGATAGTTTGGAGGGGAATGTTGTTGGAAGCTTTTAAAATCAAAGGCGGCAACAAACTTAATGGACAAGTGAATATCAGCGGAGCAAAAAATGCTGCCGTTGCGATAGTCCCTGCATCACTTCTGACAAGCGGTGTCTGCAGAATTGAAAATTTGCCTAATATTCAGGATGTTAATTATATACTCGAAATTCTTGAGAAGATAGGGTCAAAGATATGCAGGGTGGACGACCACACGGTAGAAATTGACAATTCGGGCATTAACACTTTTGAAGTGACTGACGAGATTGTGCAGAGGATGAGAGCATCATATTACCTTGTTGGTGCACTTCTCGGCAGGTTCAACAAAGCTTCTGTCAGTCTGCCCGGTGGATGCAATTTTGGGGAACGTCCCATAGATTTGCATGTTAAAGGGTTTGAAATGATGGGCGCGGAAGTTGACGTCAGCGGTGGCAAATTTGAAGCAAAAGCCGACAAACTTACAGGGACAAGCATATATCTTGACCAGGTGAGTGTTGGTGCTACTATGAATATTATGATTGGTGCTGTACGTGCCGAGGGTCTGACAACAATAGAAAATGCGGCAAAAGAACCGCATATTGTTGATGTTGCAAACTTTTTAAATTCGCTTGGTGCGGACATAAAAGGTGCAGGAACGGACACAATCCGTATAAAAGGTGTAAGTGAGCTGCACGGCAGCACATATTCGCTCATTCCCGACCAGATTGAAGTGGGTACATTTATGATGGCGGCGGCTATGACGGGCGGAGATGTTACAATAGAGGGTGTAATCCCCAAACACATGGAAGCAATTACCGCAAAACTTATAGAGTCGGGTGCACAGATTATTGAGAACGACGAGAGCATACGGGTTATCGGACCCGAATATCTTAAACATACAAACGTAAAAACTATGCCATATCCCGGGTTCCCGACAGATTTGCAACCGCTTATTGTGGCACTGCTTTCAATTGCAGTGGGTACAAGTATTGTAAATGAAAATGTCTGGGAAAACAGGTTCCAGTATGCAGATGAACTGAGAAGAATGGGGGCAAATCTTATTGTCACCGGAAGAACGGCGATAATTCAGGGAGTGGACAAGCTTACAGGTTCAAAGGTGAGAGCAACAGATTTGCGCGCCGGTGCAGCACTTGTTATTTCTGCGCTTGCAGCGGAGGGTGAAACTATTATTCATGATATAAAATATATTGACAGAGGATATGAATATTTTGAACATAAGCTTAGAAGCCTTGGTGCAGATATTGAACGCATAGAGGTGTAGGATGGTAAAATTTTGTTCTCTGGTGAGCGGCAGCAGCGGAAATGCGTTATATCTGGAATATAAGAAAACAAAGATTTTAATCGATTGCGGTGTCAGCTGCAAAAGGGTTTGTGATTCGCTGAAACAGTTGGATGTTTCGCCTCAGGAGATAGATGCAATTGTTGTGACACACGAGCACAGTGACCACACAAGCGGTATAGAAGTTTTTACAAGAAAGTTTGGTACCAGGATTTATGCAAGCGGAGGAACCTTGTCAAAAACACCTTTCTGTTCTGATGGAGTTGAACTTCTGAGCAATAGAAGCGAGCAAATTGGTGATATTGAAATTGCCGGCTTTGATATCCCGCACGATGCAACCCAGCCTTTTGGATATGTGTTTATGGCCGGGGGGAAGAAACTGGCAGTAGCAACCGATATGGGAAAAATAGATTTGGCGGTTGCGCAAACAATAAGAGGAAGCAATCTTGCATTTATTGAGGCAAATCACGATGTTGATATGTTGCGGGAGGGTCCATACCCTACATACCTAAAAAACAGAATCAGGAGCAGTGAAGGCCACCTTTCTAACGACCAATGTGCCGAACTTGCGGCTGCACTTGCAAGAACAGGGACGGAGAACATTATTCTGGGGCATTTAAGTGCCACTAATAACACTCCTGAAACGGCAATGGATGCTGTGGGGAACGTGCTTAAAAAAGAGGGTTTTTATATAGGAAAAGATGTTACTCTTGATGTTGCAGAAAGATATGTTTTAGGAAATATTTATAGTATATAACTAATTTAATTGGAGGAAAAATGATGGTAATTAAAGAAATGGAAAAAATTTTAAGTAAAATGAACTGTGGCGATCTTAAAGTTGTACCTGCAATTATATTTAAAGATGGGAACAAGGTTTATCCCGAATATGATGTGGCAGTAAATTTGG
>JAZSKF010000120.1:0-3428 GCA_045534715.1 Clostridia bacterium
AGCGTTCAGAAGGTTGCAACGAATATTTATCTGATAGCTCCGTATAATGTAACTATTATGGGCGATTTCAGAGATGAACTTAAAAATAAAGGACTGCTTTGGTCGTAAGAGGGATATGAAAAATGCTTCAGTGGGCAATAATTAGAGCAATCAGCGCACTTTTCAGGGTCGCAGAAATGATAATTATTATAGACGTGTTTTCAACATGGATTCCGTTTTTATACGAAAACCGGTCTCTTGAGAAACTGTTTTATATTATCCATTCGCTGACTGACCCGATATTAAAACCCATAAGAGCGCTTCTTCAGAAAACGCCTCTTGCGGGCATGCCGTTGGACATTTCGCCCATTATCGCCATTATGCTACTGGGCGGGCTCGAAAACATTATTATAATAATAGTTGCTGCGGTGATATAAAATGGAAGAAAAGGATATTGTCTTAAACCATTTAAAAGACCTTGCAGCACGCAGAGACAATGGAAATTACTGCCTTTTTTCGCACTTTTTAAGTCCGGATATTCTGCCCGATGCCAAAGGTGTCGGGAATATCTGTTTTTTTGGAGGATATGACGATGCGGAAAGGTGTATGGCAGCGCTTTATCCCGATTATATGGACAAGGCAGAAATCCAGTGGCCCATTTCCGCTCTTCTGATTGTTCCTGCTGACGGGAAAAGGTATACTCACAGGGATTATCTCGGAACACTTATGTCGCTCGGGATAAAAAGACAGGTTCTGGGGGACATAGTTGCCCGCGAAAAAGATGCAGTTTTGTTTTGCGACGATACTATAAAAGAGTTTATTCTTATGAACCTGACCAGGCTTGCCGGAACAAGCGTTATGGTAAGAGAACTCGCAGATGAAGAAGAACTGCCCACAAGAGAATATGAAAAAGTTTGCGGGTCCGTCGCATCAGAGCGGCTGGACTGCGTAGTTGCCTTTATCTGCAAAACAAGCAGAAACAATGCGGCGGAAATTATCTCTTCGGGGCGTGTGCTTGTAAACTATAAAGAGCAGACAGGGGTGTCTGCCGGTATAAAACCCGGGGACAGAATAACTGTCAGGGGACTGGGTAAATACATTTATGACGGTCAGGAAAAGGTTACGAAAAAAGGCCGGCTCATTGTGGCTTTGAGAAAGTATATATAAAAGCAGGGGGGCAAAAAAATGTTATCACCTATAGATCTTGAAACAAAAGAATTTAAAAAGAGTTTTGGCGGTTATAATAAAGAAGATGTTGACCAGTTTATGGCAATGATTTTCCAGGATTATAAAACGCTTTATATGGAAAATGTATCGCTTAAGGACAAGGCGAACATGTTGTCCTCTGCGGTTACAAAATATAAATCTATGGAGGACGTGCTCCAGAGCACACTTGTTGTGGCACAGACTGCAAGCGATGAGCTTAAAAACACTGCAAGAGAAAAAGCGGCGGTTATCATTGAAGATGCAGAAGTTAAAGCGGCAAAACTCCAGGAAGAATCGAGAAGAAAAATATTTGAGCTTGAAGCTCAGCTTGAAAATACAAAATTGCAGCTTGCAAGTTATAAAAAGCAGATATCTGCTCTGCTTGACGGAATGAAAGAATTGCTTGCCGGCTTGCCTGAAGATACTGAAAGGAATGAACAATAATGGATTACGGTAAAACACTTAATCTGCCGCAAACCGAATTTTCCATGAGAGCCAATCTGCCTACAAAAGAACCGGCTCAACTTGAAGCATGGGAAAAAGACGGTCTTTATGAAAAACTTATGAAGAAAAACGAGGGGAAACCGACATACATACTCCATGATGGTCCTCCCTATGCGAACGGCAATATACATCTTGGTCACACTCTTAACAAGATTTTGAAAGATATTATCGTGAGACAAAAAAATATGTCGGGTTATAAATCCAATTATGTGCCCGGCTGGGATACTCACGGTCTGCCGATAGAAAAACAGGCAATAAAGAAACTGGGAATCAACCCTGCACAGGCGGGAATAGTAAAATTCCGTGAAGTCTGCCGCGAGTTTGCTCTCGGTCACGTTAACAATCAGCGTGAGCAGTTCAAACGTCTGGGCGTTCTGGGTGACTGGGACAACCCATACATCACTCTTGACCCGGAATATGAAGCGGTTCAGATTGAAATGTTTGGCGAAATGGCAAAAAAAGGTTATATTTACAAAGGTCTTAAACCTGTTTACTGGTGTGAAGACTGTGAAACTGCTCTTGCCGAAGCTGAAATTGAATATCAGGACGATAAAACAGATACAATTTTTGTTAAATTTGAGCTCTCAGATGACAAAGGCATGTTTGGCGATATATCCGAAAAAATCTTTTTTGTTATCTGGACAACAACTACATGGACACTTCCTGCAAACATGGCCATCTGTCTCAATGCAAACTTTGAGTATAGCATTGTTAAAAACGGCAGCGAAGCTTATGTGATTGCAAGCGAGCTTGTTGACACAGTTATGGCAACTGCAGGTGTTACAGACTATTCTGTAATCAAAACTGTTTCAGGTGCAGAGCTTGAATATATGAAATGCCGTCATCCTTTCCTTGACAGAGAGTCACTTGTTATCCTGGGTGACCATGTAACACTTGACGCAGGTACAGGCTGTGTTCATACAGCTCCCGGTCACGGTATGGAAGACTATCTTGTATGCTTTAACAACTATCCGGAAATTGAAGTTCTGGTTCCGGTTGATTCCAAAGGTTATCTTACAGAAGAAGCAGGCGAATTTGCAGGACTTTTCTATGCAGATTCCAACAAGAAAATAATTGAAAAACTGCGCGAGACAGGAAATCTTTTGGCGTGCGAAGAAATTGTTCACTCATATCCGCACTGCTGGAGATGTAAAAAACCTATTATATACCGTGCTACTGAACAGTGGTTTGCATCTGTTGACGGTTTCAGAAAAGAAACACTTGATGCAATAAAAACGGTTAAATGGATTCCCACATGGGGAGAAGACAGAATTACCAACATGGTAAAAGACCGTAACGACTGGTGTATTTCCAGGCAGAGAGCATGGGGGGTTCCGATACCCATTTTCTACTGCGAAGATTGCGGAAAACCTATTATAAATGATGAAACCATAAAAGCTGTTGCAACCCTTTTCAGAACAAAAGGTTCTGACCAGTGGTTTGCTCTTGATGCAAGCGAAATTCTGCCCCAAGGCTTTAAATGCGAATGTGGCGGCACAAAGTTTACAAAAGAAACAGATACAATGGACGTTTGGTTTGACTCGGGCTCTTCAAGCGGTGCTGTTGTGGGTGCAAGAGATGATCTTACATTCCCGGCAGACCTTTACCTTGAGGGTAATGACCAGTACAGAGGCTGGTTCCAGTCCTCTCTTCTTGTCAGCGTGGCAAACTATGGCGTTGCGCCCTGCAGAAGCGTACTCACTCACGGTATGGTAATTGACGAGGAAAAAAGAAAAATG
>JAZSKF010000203.1:0-8910 GCA_045534715.1 Clostridia bacterium
ATTTTTGAAAAATATCTTGACTTCATTATAAAACGCATCCACGGCAGCACCCGTCACACAGGCAAAATGCCCGAGGCGGCGGACGAGAAAATAAAAAAACAAAGAGACATCGAAAGCTTTAAAGAAAAGCTTAAATCGGCGGTGGCGGCAGAAGATTTTGAGTCTGCGGCAATTTACCGTGACAAGATAAAAGAGCTGGAAGGAGGAATCTGACTATGTGGTATGAACAAAACGGAAAAGAAACAGACGTGTGTTTAAGCACCCGGATACGGCTTGCCCGCAACATTGAAGGCTTTCCTTTTCCCGGCAAAATGTCTGCCCACCACGCAAACACCGTAATTGATAAAACAAAATCTGTTCTATCTGGGCAAAAACTTGATTTTATCAATATTTCAGAAGCGGAAACAGTTTATAAAATGATGCTTCTTGAAGACCACACAATAAGCCCCGAGCTTATATCCTCCACTCTCCCCTGCGGAGTGTTCGTAGGTGATGATGTCAGCATAATGGTTTGCGAGGAGGATCACTTACGTCTTCAATGCATTTTAAGCGGCTACGACCTTGAAACTGCTTATGCAAAAATTTCGGAAATTGATGATATTTTAGAAAAAAACCTGCCCTATGCTTTCAGCGAAAAGTATGGCTATCTTACAAAATGCCCCACCAACGTGGGAACAGGCATGAGAGCTTCTGTTATGCTCCATCTGCCTGCACTCACCATTTCCGGCAACATTGACAATATTATTGCTGCCGCCCAGAAGCTGGGCTGCGTTGTGCGAGGAATGTATGGCGAGGGAAGCAGCGCCGGTGCTAACATCTATCAGGTGTCGGGTCAGGTGTCGCTGGGCATCTCCGAAAAGGAAACTCTCGAAAAGCTTAAAGATGTTGTGGATATGATAATTGAAAAGGAACGTCACATTTGCGACACTCTTTTAAAAAGCAATCCCACCCTTTTCAAAGACAAAGTTTCCCGCGCTTTCGGCACAATGAAAAGCGCTTATACCATGAGCAGCGACGAGTTTATGTCCCTTGTGCCCTATGTAAAAATGGGAATAAACACAAAAGTGCTTAAAAACATCTCTGTACAGGATTTAACTCGTCTTATCATAACTATGCAGCCCGCCCATATCACCAACCTCATCAAAGAGGACAACATTAAAAAGCGGGACGAGGAACGCGCACGACTTTTGCGCGAATTTTTAGCAGAAAAGAGGTAGTATTATGGAAATAAATGGTTTTAAATTGACAGAGCGTGCCGCCACTGCTATACGCTATGCCCAGGAAGGAGCTTCCGAGTTTGGCGGCGGAGTTGTGGGCACAGAGCACCTTCTTCTAGGTCTTGCAAGAGAAGAAGAAGGAATTGCGGCAAAAGCACTTCTCTCAAGAGGTGTGTCCTATGCCGACCTTTATGAAATTTTGTCCGGCTATTATGCATCATCCCAACCAGCAAGCCACACTGCAGGCTTTACTCCACGAACAAAAAATGTGCTTGAACTGAGCGTTCATCAGGCAAGAAATTTAAACAACAATTTTATCGGAACCGAACACATTCTTCTGGCAATACTTGCCGAGGGAGAGGGGCTGGGGGTAAGAATTCTGGCAGAATTTTCTGTTGACCCTGCCGACCTTTATGCATACATTATCAAGCTTTTGACCGAGGAAAACCCTTATGCCAAAAAGGACGGGGTTTCTGCCAGCGGAAATAAATCAACGCCCGAACTCAACAAGTTTGGCCGCGACCTTACAGAGCTTGCAAAAGCAGGAAAAATTGACCCTGTTATAGGACGCAACGACGAGATTGACCGGGTTGTTCAGATTCTCAGCAGAAGAACAAAAAACAACCCTTGTCTGATTGGCGAACCTGGTGTTGGAAAAACAGCGGTTGCCGAAGGACTTGCCCAGCATATTATAGACGGCAACGTTCCTGAAATTTTAAAGAACAAACGGCTTTTCACCCTCGATTTGTCTTCAATGCTTGCGGGCGCAAAATACCGCGGCGAGTTTGAAGAACGTCTTAAAAAAGCTATGGATGAAGTTATAAAAGCCGGCAATGTTATAATCTTTATTGACGAAATCCACACCATTATAGGTGCCGGCGCAGCAGAGGGTGCAATAGACGCTGCAAATATTTTAAAGCCCGCTCTTGCCAGAGGGGAGCTTCAGGTTATCGGGGCAACAACTCTTGACGAATATAGAAAGCACATTGAAAAAGATTCTGCTCTTGAACGCAGATTCCAGCCTGTAACAGTTGGCGAACCGTCCGAGGAGGAAGCTATTGAAATTTTAAAAGGTATTCGTGACAAATATGAGGCTCATCACAAAATCACAATTACCGATGAAGCAATTGAAACAGCCGTTCGTCTTTCGGCGAGGTATATTCCGGACAGGTTTTTGCCCGACAAGGCAATTGACCTCATTGACGAAGCCGCATCGGCGGTGAGAATGCAGGTTTTGACTGTGCCTCCAACATTAAAAGAGCTTGAGAACAAAATTTCTTCTTTGCTCAAGGAAAAAGAGGCCGCAATTTCCACTCAGGATTTTGAAAGAGCCGCCTGCCTGCGCGACCAGGAAGCAGAGCTGAAAAAACAGCTTGAGGAGCAAAAGAAAAGCTGGTCGGAAGAACAGGGCGGAAAATCCCTTTCTATCGGCAGCGAAGAAATTGCAGAAAAAATTTCCAAATGGACAAACATTCCTGTGACGAGACTTACCCAGGGTGACAGCGAAAGACTTAAAAACCTTGAAAATGTTCTGCATGAGCGTGTTGTCGGTCAGGAGGAAGCGGTGAGCGCAGTTTCCCGCGCAATACGCCGAGGCCGTGTTGGTCTTAAAGACCCCAAACGCCCGATAGGAAGTTTCATTTTCCTCGGTCCTACCGGCGTGGGAAAAACCGAGCTTTCAAAAGCTCTTGCGGAAGCAATGTTCGGCGACGAAAACGCTATGATTCGTGTTGATATGTCCGAATATATGGAAAAACATTCTGTTTCCCGTTTGGTTGGGTCTCCTCCCGGTTATGTCGGATATGACGAGGGCGGTCAGCTGACAGAAAAGGTGCGCAGAAAACCCTATTCGGTGATTTTGTTTGACGAAATAGAAAAGGCACATCCCGATGTGTTTAACATTATGCTCCAGATTATGGACGACGGAATTCTGACCGATTCTCAGGGCAGACGGGTGGATTTCCGCAACACCGTTATAATTATGACATCAAATGTCGGTGCACGTCTTATAACCGAAACAAAATCTTTCGGTTTCGGTACTTCCGACGATGTCGGCGCAAACTATGACAAAATAAAAGATGATGTTTTAGGGGAACTTAAAAGAGCTTTCAGACCCGAGTTTTTAAACAGAGTAGATGAAATAATCGTTTTCCATCAGCTGACAAAAGAAGATACCGAAAAAATTTCGGCATTGCTTCTTGATGGAATGGTGAAACGACTTGAAGCATCGGGCATTTTTGCAGAGTACACCCCCGCTCTTGTGACATATATTGCAGACCAGGGATTTGACAGTGTGTATGGCGCAAGACCTCTCAAAAGAGCAATCCAGTCAAAAGTGGAAGACCGCCTTGCCGAAGAAATGCTTGACAATTCCATTTGCGAGGGCGATAATATTATTATAGACATTAAAGATGGAAAGCTTGTTGTGAACAAAAAATAAAAGTGGGGGCGTGCCCCCTACATATTAAAGGAGCTATATTATGAATATTGTTGTACTGACTGCTCTCGGGGTGGGTGGCGCAACTGTGATAGGTTCTTTGCTGGGTTTTGTGTGGAAAAACATTTCCCATAAATTCAGCGATTATATCCTGTCATTCGCTGCCGGAATAATGCTTGCCTCCGCTGTGGTGGGGCTTATACTGCCATCACTTGAGTATGGCGGAAAATTCCCTCTTATTGTAACAATTGCGGGAATTTTTTGCGGAACACTTGCCATAAATCTTCTGGACAAACTTGTCCCCCACATGCACCGTCTTGTCGGAGTGGAGGGCGAAAATGCAGGCGGTCAGCTCAGCAAAGTGTTGCTTTTTGTAACGGCGGTTGCAATACACAATCTGCCGGAAGGAATTGCAGCCGGCGTGGGGTTTGGCACCCAGAACGACGCCGAGGCTCTGACAATTGCTTTTGGAATTGCTCTCCAGAACATTCCGGAGGGTATGGTGATAATTGCTCCCATGCTTGCAGCAGGGGTGACTCCTTCAAGAACCTTTCTCTGTGCACTTGCCACCGGAATTATTGAGGTTGTGGGAACCTTTGTCGGTTATTTTGCCGTTTCCCTCTCCTCTGCCATTCTGCCCTTTGCACTTGCTTTTGCGGGCGGAACCATGCTCTATGTGGTGAGTGACGAGATGATTCCCGAAACCCACGCCCACGGCAACGAGCGCGGCGCAACATATTTTCTCATTATCGGATTTTGTGTTATGCTTATAACCGATTTTCTGCTTGGTTAAACACAAAAGGAGCTACGAGAAAATCTCGTAGCTCCCTTATTTTATTGTTTTTCAACTTCTGCTATATCAATTGTTCTGACATGAACGGTATGAGACCATTCTGTTTTGTTTTTATCTATAATTCCAAGGATTGTAATAGGAATCCATGTCAGCGAATAAATTCCATATGTTATATAACACACAAAAAGTTTCCAGTTGAATTCGCGTTTTTCATAAGTAACAACCGCCGGAGTGTAGAGGAAGGTAAACGCTGAAATAATACCCCACATTGCCGGGTTGTCTATTACATAATACATCTGGAATTTTCCAATGTTACCGTCCGGATATACCATCTGCACAAACGCCATAACGGTTATAACTGCAAGAGCAATTACTTTAAGCGGCTGCATAAGATAAATGGCACAGTCAAACGCCGACATATCTCTGTCTTTAAATGCTTTTGCAAAAAGCTTGGTTGCAAACCTTGAAGCAACATCGGCATGACCCTGCATCCATCTTTTTCTCTGTTTCCAGGACTGGATGAAACCAAGCGGTTTTTCATCGTAAACATACGCGTGGTGTGCCCAACCCACTTTTTCTCCGTTGAGAACAAGTTTTGCTGTGAATTCCATATCTTCGGTGAGACAGGTTGCTCCCCAGCCAAGTTCTTTCAAAAGCTCTACCGCAACAGAAAAGCCTGTTCCGCTCAGCTGACAGGAAAGATTGATGTTATATCTTGCCTGCTGGAATATTTTGCCTATCATCCAGAAAGAAACACTGTATGCAGTTGCAATCCATGAATCGTACGGATTTTTGCTTTCAATGTTCCCCTGAACAACGCGGTAACCTTTGTTGTGCTGTTTGTTTATTTCTTTTAAAAAGTTTTTTGAAACAACGTTGTCTGCGTCAAAAATACAGATGTTGTCAAACTCTCTGTCCATTTTGTAAACTTTGTCAAACATCCATTCAAGAGCGTGGCCTTTACCTCTTAAGGTGTCATGAAATCTTTCAAAAACCTGTGCTCCGGCCTCTCTTGCAACCTTTGCGGTGTTGTCTGTGCAGTTGTCAGCTATAACAAAAATTTCATATTTGTCTTTGTTATAGTCAAGTTTTTGCAGACTATGAACCATCTGCGCAATAACCGCTTCTTCATTGTGCGCCGCAACAATCAGCGCAAATGAATGTTCTTTGTCTGAAAGGTCAGGCGTTTTTTTCTTTGGAATCCATGCGAAAAGGGACATAAACAGATAGTATCCGCCTATCGCATAGGAAAAAAGCTGAATAAGTATCAAAATATTATACCAAAAAGAAGTGTTTTCCAAAACAATCTCCTCCTTAAGTTTTAATTTTAATCAATACCAGATAAGATTATATATCTCTATTTACTAATTGTCAAGCTTTTTTCATTTTTTTCGCTTTTTCACAATTATATATATTATTATCCGCCTCTTTTTATTAAAATTTATGCTGGTTGCGCTAATTTTACTTGTCAAAAAGCTTCCTTTGTTATATAATATTATCATAAAACATTATGCGGAGGCAGATTATGGCAACAAAAAAGGCTTCAACTGTATATATGTGCCAGGAATGTGGCTATTCTTCTCCAAAATGGATGGGCAGATGCAGCGAATGCGGCAGCTGGAATTCCATGGTGGAGGAAGTTGTTGTTTTCTCAAAAAAACAGCCGGCACCGCTGGCTGCCGATGTTAAAGTTTCTAAAATGAAAGATATTGTTATATCAGGCGAAACCCGGACCACATCGGAAATAGCCGAATTTGACCGTGTCCTTGGTGGCGGTCTTGTCCACGGCTCGCTTGTTTTAGTGGGTGGTGACCCCGGAATAGGCAAATCCACGCTGATGCTGCAGGCTGCCGGAAATTTTGGCTTGTCAAAAAAAGTTTTATATGTTTCGGGCGAGGAGTCGGACTCTCAGGTGAAACTTCGTGCCGACAGACTGGGCGCACTGTCCGACGGACTTTATTTTCTTGGTCATACTGATGTTGATGCTGTTATTTTGTCTGCAAAAAATTCCGCTGCGGACATTGTGGTTGTAGACTCCATTCAAACAATGTCAACCTCCGACTGCCCCTCTGCTCCGGGAAGTGTCACCCAGATACGAGAGTGTTGTATGAGGTTTATGGAATATGCCAAGACATCGGGCACCTCTGTTATTCTTATCGGGCATGTCACCAAAGAGGGCAACATTGCAGGCCCCCGTATTTTAGAGCACATGGTTGACTGCGTATTATATTTTGAAGGGGACCGTCTGCAGACCTACCGCATACTTCGTGCAGTTAAAAACAGGTTTGGGTCCACAAACGAAATCGGCGTGTTCGAAATGACCGACAAAGGACTTTCAGAAGTTGAAAACCCGTCGCTTATGATGCTTTCGGGCAGACAGGAAAACGCCGTTGGCTCTTCTGTTATGGCGGCGCTTGAGGGCACTCGTCCCATTTTGTCAGAAATTCAGGCTCTTGTTACAAAAACTGGTTTTGGCACTCCAAGACGAATGGTTTCGGGAACCGATTATAACCGGACAGTTATGAACCTTGCCGTTCTGGAAAAAAAGCTTTCTCTTGACATAAGTTCATCAGACATTTATATAAACATTGCAGGTGGAATTAAACTTTTCGAGCCGGCAGCAGACCTGCCGCTTATGCTTGCCGTTCTGTCCGGGTATAAAAACATTCCTTTAAAGAGAAATTGTGCCGCTCTAGGCGAAGTGGGACTCACCGGCGAAGTTCGTTTTGTTCCGGGAGCAGTAAAACGGCTTATTGAACTGGAAAAGATGGGATTTGACAGTTGTATTTTGCCAAAAGCAAATCTCCTTTCTGATTATAAGGGAAATATGAAAATTTATTATATTGAAAACATTTCCGAACTTGTAGGAAAGCTATACAAAATTTGTTTTGAGGAGGGCCGCCATGGATAAAATAGATATTTTTGCCAATGCGAAAATCAATCTTACTCTTGACGTGCTCGGGAAAAGGGAGGACGGCTACCACGCAGTTAAAATGATTATGCAGTCTGTCTCTCTTTTTGACAGTATGAGCATCCGCAAAAAAGACGAAGGCATTTTTCTTAAAACAAATCTTAAATATTTGCCCACCGACAGTCGAAACATAGCTTTTGCTGCTGCAAAGCTTTTTTTGGACAAAGCAAACATAAAAGAGGGAATTGAAATAAACATCAAAAAAACTATTCCTGTTGCCGCAGGGCTTGCCGGCGGCAGTACAGATGCAGCAGCAGTTCTTGTGGGGCTTAACAAACTGTATGGCGGCATTTTTCCCAGGGAGCAGCTTTTTGAAATGGGTGCTGAGCTTGGAAGCGACGTGCCTTTCTGCATACAGGGAGGTTGCGCACTTTGCGAGGGCAGAGGCGAAATTATGACTCCTCTCCCCGATCTTCCCACAACAACTTTTGTAATTGCAAAACCGCCTTTCCATGTTTCAACTGCCTGGGTTTATTCAAATCTTAAGGCGGACAAGCTGCGGGAACACCCCGATACGAACGGAGCGCTTGAAGCCATCCGCGCTGGAGACAGCACGGGGGTTGGTATCCGTATGTTTAACGTGTTGGAATCTGTTACCGCTGCGTCCTACCCCGAAATTGGCAAAATCAAACGCATTCTTTTGGAATGTGGCGCAACAGGCAGCGTTATGAGTGGCAGCGGCCCCACCGTTATAGGTATGTTTAAAGATAAATCTGTTGCCAATGATGCTAAAAATCTGCTCAGAAAAACCCGGTGTGAATCTTTTGTTGTTCACACACTTAAAAGAAATGAGGTTATATAACCATTATGCTTGGAACCATTGTTAATTCTCTCGCCATTATTGCCGGCGGCCTTTTGGGTCTTCTTCTCAAAAAAGGGTTGCCGAAAAAGTTGTCCGACGCCGTTATGACAGGCGTTGCCCTTTGTGTTGTTTATATCGGAGTAAGCGGATGTATGAACGGCAAAAATGCGCTTATAACTGTTATTTCTGTTGCTCTTGGTGCGATTTTAGGTACTCTGCTTGACCTGGACGGCAAGCTTTGCCGCCTTGGCGAAGCCATAGAACAAAAGTTTCGCAAAGAGGGAAAAACAAAAGTTTCTATTGCTGAAGGTTTTGTTTCTGCTTCTCTTTTGTTTTGTGTGGGCGCAATGGCAATTATGGGGTCTTTGCAGAGCGGGCTGTCCGGCAACCACCAGACTCTCTATACCAAATCGGTGCTTGACTTTATTTCGGCGATAGTTTTTGCTGCTACTATGGGAGTGGGCGTATTGTTGTCAAGCGTTATGGTTTTTGTTTATCAGGGCGCTATGACCTTGCTTTCCCAGTTTCTTGCACCGTTTTTAAGCGATGCCGCCGTAGCAGAAATGACGTGCGCAGGCTCAATTTTGCTGATAGGCTTAGGGTTTAATTTGCTGGGCTTTTCAAAAATAAAAATTATGAACTATATCCCCGCAATCTTCATTCCGGCTATACTGTGCTTATTTATGTAGC
>JAZSKF010000189.1:0-2303 GCA_045534715.1 Clostridia bacterium
GTCGTGAAAGCAAAGAAAACAGACTTGTATGTGCATACGCCTATGCAGTAGGAGAACAAAATGCAGCAGGGGAAACTGTTGTCACTGCTCCAACCTGTGGGGCAAGCGGGGTGCTTCCGGCTGTTCTTTATTATAACCAGCACAAGAGAGAATTCACTGATAAAGAAATTTTAAGGGCACTGGCAACGGCGTCTGTAATTGGAAACCTAATAAAAACAAATGCATCAATAAGCGGTGCGGAATGTGGCTGCCAGGCAGAGATAGGAAGCGCCTGTTCTATGGCGGCGGCAGCGCTCGGAGAACTTTATGAAATGAGCATTGACCAGATAGAATATGCAGCCGAAATTGCAATAGAACACCACCTTGGGCTTACATGTGACCCAATAAGAGGACTTGTGCAAATCCCCTGTATAGAACGAAACGCCGTGGCGGCAATGAGAGCAATCAATGCGGTTGCACTGTCGAATATTCTGGTTGACACAAGAAAAATGTCTTTTGACCTTGTTGTGGAAACAATGTATGAAACAGGTAAAGATCTTTCAAAAAAATACAGAGAAACCAGCATTGGCGGGTTGGCTAAACTCTATGACAGATAGAACATACAAAAAACATTCTAAAATAAAAAAATATATTGAAAAATAAAATAATATATGATATAATACACTTATTATAAGTACAATTGGGTTTTTCTTGATATTTTTAAGAAAATTCGGGAGGAGTATTATGATAAAAATAGCAATTTTAGGAGCAGACGGCGGAACAAGGGGTGGTCATGCTCTTGGTATCTGTAAAATTTTATCAAGTGGAATCTATGATGTTGAAATTACATCAATCTACGGTGACGATAAAAAAGAAGCTGAGCAACTTGCAGAAGAGTTTAACATCGGATATATAGGTGATTCGCCCGAAGAACTTGTGGACAGGGCAGACGCTGCTTTTATTCTTCCCAGACACGGCGATAAACATAAAGCATTTGCAATGCCGTTTATCCTTGCAGGAAAACCTGTTTTTATTGACAAACCTTTTACCTGCAGTGTTGATGATGCTGAAGAAATTATTGCGGCTGCAGAAAAAAGCGGCAGTATAATTTGCGGCGGTACATATGTGAAACTTACACCAGGTATAAAAAGACTTGCATGGACTCTTCCGGAAAAGGAGATTATTCAGTCGGGTGTGGTCGCGTATCCGGTAGTTTTGAACAGCCCGTACGGCGGCTATCATTTTTATTTCCACCATTTGATAGAAGTTATGCTCACAGTATTTGGGAAAGATGTTAAATCTGTTGTTGCGATGGAGACAAACGGTGCTCCTGCCGCAATAGCAAATTATGGGGATTTTCCTGTGCTTATGAACTTTGCTTCAAATGAAGGGGCTGCCTATGCAGCAGTTTACTATTCTCATGATATGTATTGTGAAAAGAAAATAGATTATGACGGGATAGAAGAACTTCAGTGCAACAATTTTATCCGTGCAATAAGGACAGGTGTTGGTGATGATCCCGAACACTATCTTGCAGCAGTTAAAATTTGCAATGCACTCATCAAATCTCTTGAGACGAAACAACAGGTCACATTATAAAGGGAGGGAACCACATGAAAACAGCACTTAAAAAGTTTTTGGCAGGGGCACTTGCATTAACACTTGTTTTTGCAGTTGTTGGCTGCGGAAAGAACAAAACCGGCCTTGATGCTGACGGCAACTATGAAGTTGTTTGGTACACTTCCGAACAGCCAATGCCCGACTCTGACCTTGTATTTGAAGAACTCAACAAATACACAACAGAAAAAATCGGTGTTAAGGTTAAGTACACACAGATAGCTCCGGCAGAATATGCTGAAAAAATGCAGCTTCTTTTCGCTTCCGGCGAAAAAATTGACCTTTGTTTTGCTTCAACAGGCACAAAGTTTGAGCAGAATGCACGTCAGCTTGCATACACAGACATCGGCAAACTGCTCGACACAGTTGGCAAACCCATTAAAGAGCTTGTCCCTGAATATGCTCTCAGAACATTCCGTGTTGGCGGCGTTCAGTATGGTGTTCCCGTTCTTAAAGACTGGGGCGTTCGTTATTCAATCAATGCACAACGTTATAAACTTGATGAAATTGGTATGATTGAAAAAGCAACAAACGCAACATCAGTTTATGACTGGGGCGAAATCCAGGCAGCTTGGAAAAAAGCTCATCCTGACAGCTATGGCATTCTTCAGAGAGGCAACTTCAATCTTTGGAATGCAGCTATGCCTGTAGATGCAGTTACAGGTTCTGTAATCGGCGGTTTCATGTATGATGACTATTCAAAAGTT
>JAZSKF010000175.1:0-2613 GCA_045534715.1 Clostridia bacterium
TCTTTTAAAAGAGCTGGATGTACCTGTTTACGGTGCAAGACTGACTCTTGGTCTTGTAGAATGCAAACTTAAAGAGCACGGACTTCTTTCAAAAACAAAACTTGTTTGCGTAAAGCAAGGCGACAAAGTAAAAATAGGAAACAATTTTACTGTTGAATTTATACATTCAAATCACAGCATACCTGACGCAGTAATGCTTGCAATTACTACATCTATGGGCACGATTATCCACACCGGCGACTTCAAAATTGACCCAACGCCAATTTCCGGTTCTATGATAGATTTGGGCCGTCTTGGCGAGCTTGGAAAAAAAGGGGTTCTTGCCCTTCTTTCAGACAGTACAAATGTTGAAAACCCCGGTTATACCATGTCAGAAAGCAAAGTTGGTATAACCTTTGATGAAATTTTCTCATCTTACAAGAAAAAAAGGATTATTGTTGCTACTTTTGCTTCAAACGTCCACAGAATTCAGCAGCTTATAAATTCAACCGTGAAACACGGTAGAAAGCTCGCTGTTTCAGGACGCAGCATGGAAAACATCGTAGAAGTGGCGTCCCTGCTCGGATATATTGATATTCCACGCGGTACTCTTATTTCTATTGACGAAATAAAAAAATATCAACCGCACCAGGTGGTTATTTGCACAACAGGCAGTCAAGGCGAACCTATGAGTGCTTTGTCACGAATGGCTTCTTCCGACCACAAAAAAGTTGAAATTGGAAGTGGCGATCTCATTGTTATAAGCGCAAAACCCATTCCGGGAAATGAACCGTCAATTTCAAAAGTTGTTGACGATTTATTTAAACGAGGTGCCGAGGTAATATATGAGTCTGCAAATGAAATTCATGTTTCCGGCCACGCCTGTCAGGAAGAGCTTAAAATTGTTCTCGGCATAACAAAACCAAAATATTTCATTCCTGTTCACGGCGAATATCGTCATTTGATACAACATGCCAAGCTGGGTGAAAAAATGGGTGTTTTGCCTGATAATATTTTTATTCTCGGAAACGGTCAGATGTTAGAATTTTCTCCTGAAGGCGCAAAAACAGTGAGCACTGTTCCTTCGGGCAGGATTCTTGTGGACGGACTTGGCGTCGGCGATGTCGGAAATATTGTTTTAAGAGACAGAAAGCATCTTGCACAGGATGGCCTTATTGTAATTGTAATTTCCATTTCTTCCGAAACCGGCGAACTTTCCGGCTCTCCTGATGTTATTTCAAGAGGCTTTGTCTATGTTCGTGAATCGGAAGACCTCATAGAAGAAATCCGTGGAGTTGTCATGAAGTCTCTGAGCACTTCAAAAGCCAACGGTGTTCACGATTGGTCTACAATCAAACTTAATGTTAAAAATTCGCTTTCTACTTTCCTTTATTCAAAAACAAAACGCAGCCCTATGCTGCTTCCGATTATAGTGGAGGTCTGATTTTGTGATTAGCATCAGCAAAGTAAAAAAAGAAGCCAAAGCCGCATATTCTTTTGATATGCGGCGCAACATCGGCGTTGGAATTATATCTTTTCTAATAAAGTTTTCGGTTTTTTTCGCAATAGCAACCGTTCACTTTCTATGCGTGGGAAGATATGGCAGTGATATGATCTATAGTTGGCCCTCTCTTATATTTTATTTAGCATATTATCTGGCGTACATTTTTGTTTCTTCGCCCATAAACCTTGGCAGAAACTCATATTATCTGAAAGTTGCAAATAAATTTCAGCCAAGGACCGACAGACTCTTCTATTTCTTCAGAAATATGAAAAAAGCGGTTTTACCTGCTATTACAAAGAGTTTTGTGGTTGTATTTTATACAGCACTTTTCACAGCAATAACCATTATATATTTTAAAATATACGGACTATTCGGACTAAGCTATTTTTCTCCAGTGAACATTATAATTTGTTTTCTGATTATACTGTTGTTCATAATATCACTGGTAAATGCACTCTTTTCATACTCAGCAACTGCAGCAGTAATTGAAAAAAATGATTCGGAAAATGTTTCCATTGTAACAGCACGTTCAGCCAGGGTTCTACGCGGAAAAAAAGGTAAACTCTTTGCACTTTACTTAAGCTTTACAGGATGGTATATTTTAGGAATATTAACTCTCGGGATAGGATTTATCTGGATTCTGCCATATATCAGAATTTCCGTTCAGACCTATCTCAACTACATAACAAAATAACAAAAAGAGATGTAATTTTAAAAATTACATCTCTTTTTTTATCTTGTATAAAGTTTATAAAGTTTTGCATATTCGCCGTCTCGCTGCATAAGTTCTTCGTGCGAGCCCTCTTCTATTATACCATCATCGGTCAGCACCAGAATTCTTGTTGCATTCCGTATGGTCGTCAGCCTATGAGCTATGGTAAAGGTTGTTCTGCCTCTTGACAAGCGTTCAAGCGACTTTTGAACAATAAGCTCATTTTCATTATCCAGAGCACTTGTAGCCTCGTCCAGAATAAGAATTGGCGGGTTTTTCAAAAACAGTCTTGCAATTGATATTCTCTGTTTTTGCCCTCCCGACAGTTTAACTCCCCGTTCACCAACATAGGTGTTATATCCGTCTTTCAGTGACAAAATAAATTCGTGGGCTCCGGCAGCCTTGGCGGCTTCTTCCA
>JAZSKF010000052.1:0-4609 GCA_045534715.1 Clostridia bacterium
ACCATTAAGTCGCCGGGAACAAAATCTTTGTTTATCCCACCCGACGCATTTGTCAGTATAATCCGTTTAACGCCGAGCAGCTTTAAAACACGGATATAAAAAGTTATATCCCGCATTGAGTATCCCTCATAAAAATGAAACCTGCCCGCCATACAGCAAACATCTTTTCCTGCCAGGCGTCCGCAGATGAGTTTTCCTGCGTGGCCGGGAACCGTGGAGGTTAAAAAGCCCGGTATTTCACTGTATCCAAAAACTTTTTTATCTTCTATTTCCTCTGCGAAACCGCCCAGTCCCGAGCCCAGAACAACAGCAATTTCAGGAATGTTTTTTAGTCTTGCCGCAAGAAAGCCCGCCGCTTTTCGTTCCTTTTCCACTCTATCAAATCCTCCTACATTTCTCTAAACATATTAAGATTTTTACCAAGATAATCCCAGCCCGACACAACCGTGAGAGCTGCTGTGAAATACATTAAAATATCTAAAATGGTAGTTCCTCCGCAGAGCACCAGGTTTTGCCCTATTTCAAACGGAAAAAGACCTATGCTGATAACCACCATCTGTACCACCGTCTTAACTTTTCCCCACATGCTTGCAGCAATAACTGTGCCACCGTCTGCTGCCACAAGTCTAACGCCGAGAACAATATATTCTCTGACTGTTATTATAAACAGAACCCATATGTATGCCGGTTTTGCAAGAGCAAGCACTACAAGCGCCGCCGTTACAAGCAGTTTGTCGGCAAGCGGGTCCATGAACTTGCCGAAATTGGTTACAAGTCCTCTGTCTCTTGCAATTTTGCCGTCAAGAAAATCGGTAAAGGATGCAATCCAGAAGACTAAAAGTGCTGCTATTTCAAAAGAAAGGCCTTTCATAAGTGCAAGCACGATAAACACAGGTATCAGAATCACTCTGAGAACTGTCAGTTTGTTTGGCAAATTCATATTTCTTCTCCCCTTAAATCATATTGGTCTGCTTCTGTAATTTTAACGAGAACAATGTCACCCGCTTTATGTTCTTTTGTACTTTCAAAAAGGACAACGCCATCAATTTCCGGCGAATCGCCCTGGCTTCTGCCAACATAAAGCCCGTCAAGAAAATCTTCTGTGATAACAGAAAGAGTTTTGCCGCAATTGGCTTTGTTGTTCTGATATGAAATTTTCTGCTGAAGCATCATAAGTCTGTTTCTTCTGGCTTCTTTTATCTCCTCATCAACCTGGCCCGGCAGATTTGCTGCTGCAGTACCTTCTTCTGCCGAATAGGCAAAGACACCCACTCTGTCAAATTTCATTTCTGAAATGAACTTTTCCAAAGTTTCAAAATCTTCTTCAGTTTCGCCCGGGAAGCCGGTTATAAATGTGCTTCGGAGCGTTAGCCCCGGCACTTTTTCGCGAAGACCTAAAATAAGAGTTTCACATTCTTTTTTTGTGGTTTTTCTGCCCATTTTTTTAAGGACACTGTCAGATGCGTGCTGAATAGGAATATCAAGATATTTGCACACCTTGTCATTCTCTGCAATAACAGAGATAAGCTCGGGGTATATCAGTTCGGGATAACAATAGTGCAATCTTATCCATTTTATCCCGTCTATTTCGGAAATCTTTTCTATAAGTGTATGCAGTTTTTGGTCGCCATATAAATCCACACCATATTTTGTTGTGTCCTGAGCAATAAGAATAATCTCGGAAACACCTTTTTTTGCAAGGGTTTCTGCCTCGGCCACAACATCTTCCATTTTTCTGCTGCGGTATTTGCCGCGAAGCTTGGGAATTATGCAGTAGGTACAATGATTGTCGCACCCGTCTGCAATTTTAAGATATGCAAAATGAGGCGGTGTGGTTAAAAATCTTTCCTGTGTTTCAGGAATTTCCCTGTCAATGTCGGGCAGATGGGAAACTTTTTTGTCTTCAATTGTGTCATTTATAACCTGTTTGATATCCACATATCCGGTTGTGCCCACAACTGCGTCAACCTCGGGCAGTTGCTCCAAAATTTCCGCTGCATATCTCTGTGCAAGACAGCCTGTTACAACAAGCTTTTTAAGACAACCCGTTTCCTTGTATTTCCCCATCTCAATGATGGTGTCTATCGACTCCTGTTTTGCACTTTCAATAAACCCGCAGGTGTTCACTATTATTATGTCTGCCTCCTCGGGCGCCGACACAATTTCACATTCCGGTTTTAGTATTCCTATCATTGTTTCGGTGTCTGTCAGGTTTTTCGGACACCCAAGCGACACAAACCCAATTTTAAGTTTCATTTTCATACTCTCCAAGCGCTCTGTTTATATCCCAAAGACCAAATCCTTTTGAAAAAAGTCTTCTTTTAAGCTTTTCTATCCCCTTTTTGTCAGGGTTTTTCTTCATTTCCTTTTCTATCAGATTTTTCAGCTGGTCGCCGTCGTCAAGCTGGTCTGTCAGTCTACTGATAATTTCTCCTGCTATTCCTCTTTTTGCAAGCTCTGCTTTAATTTGCCGCACTCCGTGGTTTTTGAGGGTTACCGCATCTTTAACATAGCTTTCAGCATATTTTTCGTCGTCTATAAACCCTTTTTCCTCAAAAAAGGCTACCGCCTCGTTAATATGCTCTTTTGAAAAGCCTTTTAACGCAAGCTTTTGTTTTATCTGGAATGAGGATTTCTGCCCGGTAGCAAGAATTCTTGCAACCGAGCGTTTTGCCCCCTCTTTTCCGGAAATGTCTTTTATTTCATCCTAGAGCTCTTCTCCCGGCTCCATATCTTTTTTAAGTCCCAGACCGTGAACGGTTATATCTTCAAGAAAAAAGGTTTCTTTTTCCTCTATAACAACCGCAAAAAGTCCTCCCGACCTGTATTTAAGCCCGGTTATTTTCATTCTTCATCATCGCCGAAATCGGGAACAAGCCCCATTTCTTCTCTTATGAGAAGTTCAATTTCGTCCATAACCTCGGGGTTGTCCAGCATAAACTGTTTTGTATTGTCTCGGCCCTGACCGATTCTTGCATCCTTGTAGGAGAACCAGGAACCGCTTTTTGATACAATACCGAATTTCACGCCCAGGTCAACAATTTCACCCGCTTTTGAAATGCCTTCGCCGTACATAATATCAAATTCTGCTTCTTTGAACGGGGGCGCAAGCTTGTTTTTAACAATTTTTGCTTTTGTTCTGTTGCCCAGGATTTCCGTTCCGTTTTTAATTGCTTCGCCACGACGGATTTCCATTCTCACAGAAGAATAGAACTTAAGTGCTCTGCCGCCTGTTGTCGTTTCAGGGTTGCCGAACATCACGCCGATTTTTTCACGCAGCTGATTTATAAAAATAACTATTGTATTGGACTTGTTAACAATACCTGTAAGCTTTCTGAGCGCCTGGGACATAAGTCTTGCCTGAAGACCTACTACCGCATCACCCATCTCACCTTCAATTTCTGTTTTGGGAACAAGCGCTGCAACCGAGTCAATTACTATAACGTCAATTGCTCCGCTTCTTGTCAGAACTTCGGTGATTTCAAGTGCCTGTTCTCCGTTGTCCGGCTGGGAAAGTATAAGCCGGTCAACATCAACGCCCAATTTGTGCGCATATTCAGGGTCAAGTGCATGCTCGGCATCCACAAAAGCTGCCTCGCCGCCCAGTTTTTGAACTTCTGCAATTATATGCAGGGCTATTGTTGTTTTACCCGACGATTCTGGTCCGTATATTTCGGTGATTCTTCCTCTGGGTATTCCACCGATTCCAAGAGCTGCGTCTATTCCTATTGACCCGGTTGAAACAGATTCCACATTCTGAGTTTCTTTGTCTCCCATGCGCATAACCGCACCTTTGCCAAACTGTTTCTCCATCTGCAGAAACATAGCATTTAATGCTTCCTGCTTTTCAGCATCGTTTCTTATTTGGTTAAGCTGTTTTACCTGTTTGTCTTTCATATCAGCGCCTCCTTAAGTATCAGTTTTAATATTTCTTCAGTCGCCTTTTTTCTGACTTTGCTACGACTGCCTTTAATATACAGTTTTTTGCAAAGAACCCGGTTATCACCTGCAATTGCAACATACACAAGTCCCACCGGTTTTTCTTCTGTACCGCCACCAGGACCTGCAATTCCCGTAGCAGAAACTCCGATGTCTGCTCCGCTTGCTTTTTTTGCGCCCAGAGCCATCTTCCTTGCCACCACTTCTGAAACCGCACCAAACTCTTTTATATCCTCCTCAGGAACTCCTATCAGTTTGGTTTTTGCCTCGTTACTGTATGTCACAAAAGCGCAGTCTATAACCTCTGAGCTTCCCGGCACACTTATAATTTCTGCCGCCACAAGCCCGCCTGTACAAGACTCGGCACAGGACACCTTAAGTCCCCTGCTTTTTAATATTTCAACAACTTTTTTCGCCAGTTTCATACCTTTTCTCCGTTTAATTACACCGTTTGCCAAGATAGTATGCCATTTCTCTCAAGAAAACCTCATTCTCATTTTCACCCGGAAAAAGCTCTGCCGCATCTTTGGACAGCTCTTCAACCATTTTTTTCGCTTCCTCCATTGAAAACTCTGTCACAAAGGTGGATTTGCCGCTTTCCTTGTCGCTTTCCGTGTTTTTGCCCAGCACCTCGTGTGTGCTTTCAATATCCAAAATATCATCTTTTATC
>JAZSKF010000074.1:0-2061 GCA_045534715.1 Clostridia bacterium
TTCTATTGCAGAAATTACATCATCGAAAACATCTGAGCGCGGCCCGATAAGCTTTTGTTGATAGGAACGGCTAAGCTCAAACATAAGAGAGTAGAGAACCTGCATATAAGATTTAACATCACTGCTTGTTTTTTTTGACAAGTCTGCAAGAATTTGTCTTTCGCGAGCTGCATTCAGTATTGGTATGTTGTTTTCCTTTTTATATGCAGCAATTTCTGCAGAGGTGTTCATACGCTCCTCTACAAGAGAGATAAGCTTTTCATCTATATCGTCAATTTTGTTTCTGAGATTATCTAAATTCATATTTTTCATCCTTTCAAATTACCAAGATATGCATCATAAATTGCGATTGCACAAGCAGCTTCAACAGGAGCAACTGCACGAGGCACAATGCAAGGGTCATGACGGCCGTGTGTCGAAATTATAGTTTCTTTGTTTCCGCTAAGCGAAACACTTTTCTGCTCCTTTGCAATGGAGGGAGTAGGTTTTATCGCTACCCGAAACACAATGTCTTCACCAGAGGTTATTCCGCCTAAAATACCGCCGTGGTTGTTGGTTTGTGTATGTATTTCACCGCCTGAGATACAAAATTCGTCGTTATTCTCGCTGCCAAAGAGCTCTGCACAATTAAATCCGTTTCCAAATTCAATGGCTTTTACTGCCGGGATTGCAAAAACTGCCTGAGAAATTTTGTTTTCCATTCCGTCAAACATAGGGCCACCAAGTCCTGCAGGAACATTTTGTGCTAGGCATTCTATAATTCCGCCAACGGAATCGAGATTCATTTTTGCATTTTCTATCACCGATTCAAACTTTTCAGGGTCTGTTTCGCCGTGAATGTTTTTAATATGGGCAGAAATAACTATACCTTGTTTCTCAAGTATCTGTTTAAAAATTCCGCCTGCTATGCACAGCGGTGCTGTAAGTCTGCCTGAAAAGTGTCCGCCGCCCGTGGGGTCGGCAAAACCGCCGTGTTTTATAAAAGCAGTATAGTCAGCATGCCCAGGTCTTGGAACATCGCGAAGGTTGTCAGAGTCGGATGGACGTGTGTTTGTGTTTTCAATAATTGCACAAAGGGGTGCGCCACAGGTTGTATCGTTTACAAGGCCGGACAAAAACTTCACTTTGTCTTCTTCCTTGCGGGGAGTGGACAGTTTGTTTTTTCCGGGAGCACGGCGATCGAGAAACTGCTGAAGCTTTTGCATATCAATAGTAATGCCTGCAGGCAGATTGTCTATGCACACACCTATTGCGGGGGAATGAGACTGGCCCCAAACCATAATTTTTATGTTGTTACCGTATATACTTGACATATTAAACATCCTCCTGCATTATTTCTCCGCCTAATTTTTCAAATTCTGACCAGAAAGACGGGTAGGATTTATTTACCGACTGGGAATTTAAAATGGTTATTTTTCCTGAAGATTTTATTGAAGCAATAGCTCCGCTCATAGCAATGCGGTGGTCATTATAGCTATCCACTGTACCACCAAGGAAATGGGGAACACCGTAAATTATAATGCCGTCATCATATTCTTCTGCTTTTCCGCCTATATTATTTATCATTTCTGTTGTTGATTTTAGACGGTCGCTTTCTTTTGCCTTTAGCCTTGCGGCGTTTTTTATCACTGTTTTTTTGTTTTTAATTGAAGCAACAACACTTATAATGGGAACAAGGTCGGGAATGGAAGACACGTCAATTTCCGACACGCCGCCATTAAAAGAGGAAAGAATTTCTTCTATTTTTTTATCTCCCTGCAAAGAATTTTTTTCAAGATTTTCAACTGTAACCTTCCGGTCGGACAAAGCATCGGCGCAAATCCAGAAAGCTCCGTTTGACCAGTCACCCTCTACGATATATTCAGATTTAGCAGTATATTTGCTGCAGGCAGAAAATGTATTGTCTGAAAAAAAGACATTTGCTCCAAAAGAGTTCATGGAATTAACAGTCATATTTATATAGTCCGCAGAACAAATTTCCCCGTGAATTTTAAGATTGTTTTCCCCGCCAAGCAGAGGAAGCGAAAACAAAATGCCACTAACAAACTGGGAGGAAACATC
>JAZSKF010000169.1:0-8162 GCA_045534715.1 Clostridia bacterium
GTGGAAAAGATAACAGACGAGTTTCTTGTACTTCAGCCCGAGGCCTTTGTTTTGGAAGTTTTAAATAAGATACTGTATGCCAGATTTGTTATTTCAGGCGAAAACTATACTTTTGTGAAAAACAAGTCGGGCAACTCATCATTGCTTAAAACCTTATGCGACAAATATGACATTGAATATATTTTGATGCCCTTTAAAAAATATGACAATAAAATTATAAGCAGTTCTTCAATCCGGGAACTCATTTTAAAGGGAAATATATGTGATGCCAACAAAATGCTTGGCAGACCTTTTTCCATATCCGGAGAGGTTGTATCTTGCAGAAAAGTTGGAAGAAGCATTGGGTTCCCAACAGCAAACATCTACCCAAAAACCGCAGAGCTTCTGCCTTTTGCCGGAGTTTATGCAACAAACACCATTTTGGAAGGAAAAAGCTTTCCTTCAATCACAAACGTGGGCAACGCCCCCACCTTTAATGAAGAAAATGTTTTGATAGAAACACATTCGCTGGACTTTAACCGGGACATATATTCAAAAAATATAACTATTGAGTTTGTTGATTTTTTGCGCAACCAGGAAAAATTCTCTTCCCCCGCCAAACTTTCTGAACAATTAAAAAAAGATATAGAGACAAGGAGAAAACTATGAAAAGCATAATCAAAGATATATCTCTCGCACCGTCGGGAGCAGATAAAATTGAATGGGTAAAAAACAACATGCCCATCCTTGCAGAAATTGAAAAAGATTTCGAAAAAGAAAAACCTTTTTTGGGTAAACACCTTCTTGTGAGTGTGCACATTGAAGCAAAAACTGCAAGATTTGTTCAGCTTCTTGCCAAAGGCGGTGCAACTGTTGTTGCTTGTGGTTGCAACCCCCTGTCCACTCAGGATGATGTTGCCGCAGCACTTTCTAAAACTCCGGGAGTAACTGTTTTTGCACAATATGGAATCGATGAAGAAACATATAATATGTTTATTGACAAGGCGCTTGAAACAAAGCCGCAGATTATTGTTGACGACGGCGGTGATATTGTCAGTCGAATTCATAGTTACCATAAAGAGCTTATACCAAACATAATTGGTGGGTGCGAAGAAACAACAACAGGCATTATCCGTCTTAAAGCAATGGTTCAAAACAAAGCTCTTAAATTCCCTATGTTTTCTGTTAACGATGCCTACTGCAAATATCTTTTTGACAACAGATATGGTACAGGCCAGTCTGTTTGGACAGGCATAAATACGACTACAAACCTTGTTGTTGCAGGAAAAAAAGTTGTTATTGCAGGCTATGGTTGGTGTGGAAAAGGTTGCGCACTTCGTGCTAAAGGCCTTGGAGCAAAAGTTGTAGTATGCGAGGTTGATCCAATAAAAGCAATAGAAGCTGTTATGGATGGTTTTGAGGTTATGCCGATGGATGAAGCAGCTGAAATCGGCGATATTTTTGTTACTCTCACCGGTTGCGAAAATGTAATCACCTCCCCTCACTTTGGTAAAATGAAAGACGGGGTTGTTCTTGCAAACGCAGGCCATTTTGATGTTGAAATTAACCTAGGAGAATTAAAAGAGCTATCTGTCGAGACAAAAGTTTCCAGAAAAAATATAACTACATATATAATGCCCGATGGTCGAAAAATAAACGTTCTTGCAGAGGGCAGACTTGTTAATCTTGCAGCCGGCGACGGGCACCCCGCAGAAATTATGGACATGAGTTTTGCCGTTCAGGCACTCTCAGCAAAATTCCTAGTTGAAAATCATAAATCCCTTGACAACATTCTCTACAGTGTACCAAAGGCTGTTGACAACAAGATTGCTTTTATAAAGCTTAATTCTCTGAGGATTTCTATCGACACACTTACAGACGAGCAAAAGAAATATCTTAATATTCAGGATTGACAAACTATGGAACGAATTGATGATTTACAAAACGGATATAAAATTGTCCAGGAGGACAGTGCTTTTTGTTTTGGTACAGACGCTGTTCTTCTGTCTGACTTTGTTCATATTAAATCGGGCGAGCAGGTAGTTGATTTATGTTGCGGTAACGGCATTGTCCCCATACTCCTTTTTGCAAAATATAATCCGCAGAATGTAATAGGCATTGAAATTCAAGAGTCATCTTATTTACTTGCAAAAAAAAGTGTTACTCTTAATAATTTGGAAGGCAAATTTGATATTTACTGCGACGATTTAAAAAATGCCAAAAACTATATTAAGAAACCTGTTGATGTTGTAACATGCAACCCTCCATATACCGAATGGGGCGGCGGTTATGTCAATGATTCTGACCAGAAAATGATTGCCCGTCATGAAATATACTGCAAATTGGACGATATTTTAAAATGCGTAGCAGAAATACTGAAATTTGGCGGAAGATTTTATATGATACACAAATCGGAACGTCTGGCGGAAATTATTTCTTCTGCAAAAAAATATAAACTCGAGCCAAAAGAAATTCGGTTTATCCATGGCGGACCGGATAAAAATTCAAAGCTTATGCTTATAAGTTTTTTAAAAGGCGGCGGCAGCCAAATGACTGTTCTTCCTCCTATTTTTAGCCCGAAAGGAACTTTGTAATATGAGTGGAATTTTATATTTATGTCCCACACCTATAGGAAATCTTGAAGATATAACTTTAAGAACAATCCGAATTCTTAAAGAGGTGGATATTATTGCTGCCGAAGATACAAGGCACAGTCAAAAGCTTCTTAACCATTTAGAGATTAAAAAACCAATGGTAAGTTATTTTGAGCATAACAAACTTGAACGTGGTGAAGAAATTATCGGTTATTTAAATGCCGGCAAAAACGTTGCTCTTATAACCGATGCCGGCACACCGGCAATTTCCGACCCCGGCGAAGTTTTGGTAGCACAATGTATTGAACGAGGAATAGAGATTGTTCCTCTTCCCGGTGCAAGCGCGGTAATAACTGCACTCATCGTTTCCGGAAAGCCAACCGGCAGATTTTCTTTCCAAGGCTTTTTAAGCATGAACAAAACAGCTCGTTTTGAGCATTTGGAATCTGTTTCAAAATACACTGAAACACTTATATTTTACGAGGCACCTCACAAGCTGAAATCAACCCTCAAAGATATGCTCAAAGTATTTGGCAACAGAAAAATTTCTCTTTGCAGAGAGCTAACAAAAACCTTTGAAGAAATTATCAGAACCAACATTGAAGAAGCCATCAATTTATATGAAGAAAAATCGCCAAAAGGAGAATATGTTCTTGTAATTGAGGGGCACACACCCCAAAAAGGCGAAGATTTTCAGGATATACCTCTTGAAAGCCTGTATGAAAAATACATAGCAGAAGGTATGGACGAAAAGGAAGCTCTTAAAAAAGCTGCCAAGGACAAAGGAATGTCAAAAAGAGACGCATACTCTCTTCTTAAAACATAAAAAAGCTGCAAGAAAAAATTTCTTGCAGCTTTTTTAAAAATGTATTTCCAACCTGTAAATTGGCATTCCCTGGTCGGAAAAAAGTTTTTCATACTCCGTCATAATGTTTCCCTCAAAAGCGGAATTATGCAGGTCTAAGGTAATATTTCTAAGCGTAAGTCCAAGTTCACAACATTCGTTCAAGCTAAACTCGAAAAGTTTTTTGTTGTCTGTCTTAAAATGAACCTCTCCTCCAAGAGGAGACAAAAGTTCTTTATATGTTTCAAGATAGTTTCTGTGAGTAAGTCTTCGTTTTGCATATCCGTTTTTGTGCCATGGGTCGCAAAAATTTATGTATATTCTACAGCACTCTCCTGGAGCGACAATATCTTTTAAAAAGTTTGCATCACCGTAAATGAACCTGACGTTATCAAGTTTTTTCTCTACCACTTTTTCCATAGCAAGAACCATAACATCCCCATTTTTTTCAATGGCAATATAATTTATGTCAGGGTTTCTTTCAGCAAGCTGGCTTATAAACCCGCCTTTGCCGCAACCAATTTCAATATGTATAGGGTTTTCGTTTCCAAAAACCTCTTTTAGTTTGCCTTTGGGATATGGCTGAAAAATCGTGATATTTTCACATTTTTCCATTCTTTCTTCGCGGTGTTTTTTCTTTCTCATTCTCATAATTTTTTATCCGTCCTTCAAAAATCTGTGTAATAGTATTTATAACAGGTTTATCCATGGAAACATTTTTTAAAATAATCTTCCCAGGCATTGCCGCCATAAGATTGCTGATTAAAAGGTCTTCTTCTTTTGGGTTAAGCGGCATAAGCTCGTCGGAAAATTCTTCGGAAAACCTTTCTTTAATGGGGCTTCCCGACAAATCATACAGCTTATACATTCCGTCACTTTCCTCAAGAACAACTGCATCAATCAGCGGTTCCTGAACCTGAGCAAAATATTTGAGCAGAGCAATAAATTCCTCGTATGATTTTTTCGCAGAGTATTCATCAATAAACATCTCCACCGTAAACTCCAGCTCTTCTTTATACTTGTTCAGTCTGAACTTGTAAAGTCCGTCCACATAGATTTTATTGTGTTTTTCGATATGCTCAGAAAATTCTTCCGTTAAGATGTCGACACGTTTTTGTTTTAGCTTATGGTCAGACTGAACATAAGCTGCAATTTCATCTGCCTCGGTCTTCATAAATTCAAACGGAGCAAGTATTTTGTATATTTCCATTAGCTCCCATTTGTTTATAATATATCTGCTTAAAAGCTGCGAAATAAAGTGTGAAAAATTTTCTTCTTCAGAAGATAAAAAGATATATTCATCTAAAACACAAACGGCTTTTAAACCCCTTGTATGAATTTCTTCAAAAATCATTTTGAACAATTGTGTGATATCATCTAATGTATCAACAACAATATTCAACCGGTTCACTCCTTTTCGGTTACAGGAACAATTGACCCAATATCACAAAGTTTTCCTGTAGCAAGACTTATAATATTTACACTGCGTTTTATACAAAAGTCATAAATTGCGTAATAATCTCTGTGCATTTTAATATCCCCTGCAAAAGCAAGGAGGTCAGATTTGATTTTCCCCGAGGCCCCGCCTAAAAAACCATAGTTTTGCCCCGCCAGAAAAACATCCCCTGCAGATATTTTCAGCACATCAATATTATGTCTTAAAAGGGTCTGTGCTATACCTTCGTCCTCCGTTATAACCGAATTTTCATCAACAAAACAACAACAACATTTTGAATATCCCTGATTTACTTTAGTTTTCTTGCCGCTAAGTCGTATGAAAATTTCATTGTCAGTATATTTAAAATTATGTATCGCAACCTTTCCTGTATATGCTACATTATATGCCACATCATCCGGGTAGGTACCTGTGGACGACTTTCCTCCTGATATAATTTTCGCACCAATCGGTCCAAGTGTTTTGTCATAATATTCTTTCACAAGCGGCGAAACAACAAATTCATTCCCGCCTAGATGAAAAATTTGTGTATCAATATGGCTTCTTACCGATTTTTCAGCATACTCAATATGGGTTCCCCTGAATACTTTTATCCCCAAACTATTTAAATTATTTTCAATTTCCAAAGAGGCATCTTTCGAAATGATAACAGAAGAAGCATTTTGCGGCAAATTGGGGTTTAAAACAAATTTCATCAGTTTAT
This sequence comes from Clostridia bacterium, assembly GCA_045534715.1. Classification (GTDB taxonomy): domain Bacteria; phylum Bacillota; class Clostridia; order RUG12999; family RUG12999; genus RGIG7450. The sequence goes on from JAZSKF010000169.1 coordinate 5,577, forward strand.
CTCCAATATTTCATATTCTCATACTTGAAAAAAATATAATAATCATATATAATTTTAATATAAAATTTAAGGGAGTCTGTTATGAAGAAAAATACTACACAAATAATCGCTTTTATTCTTGCACTGACACTTTGCGGCAGCATCATACTTGGTGCACTGTCCATCATAATATACCAGTTACTGTAATATTCACTTTTTTTCGGAATATGAGTATAATAAACTAAGGTGGTGTACTATGCTTATGCTCCGAAAAAACAAAGTAAAATATATGCTGTGGCTCTCGGTCATGTTGATATTATTTGCCATTTTCGCATACAGGTTTTTTATGGTTGCAAACGAAGTTGCAGGTGCTCAGGCACAAAGAGAAGCGACTCAGACTGTAAACAACATCGCAAGCCGCTATTTGCAGGAAAACAGCAGCCTATACAGCAACATTCTGGTAAAAGACAGAAGTTCTTCCGGAAACATCGCATCAATAAACACCGATATAGAAAAAATCAACAGACTGCAAACTGAAATATCCGACGCCGTGCTGAGAGGACTTGCCACCGAAGAAGGATTGCATGTTACAATACCTTTCGGCAACATCTTAGGTCTTCCGGTGCTTTTAAACGTTGGTCCGAGCATTGATTGCAAAATTGCTCCCGTTTCAAACGTGCACGTCCGATTTGAAGACTCTTTTGTGTCTGCCGGGATAAATCAGACAAAATTTTCTGTCGATCTTATAATTGAAACAGAGATTTTATATTCACTTTCTGCTTATGAGAACAAGCTTGGAATAACCAACACCATTCCGGTTGTTCAACTTGTCCTTGTCGGAGATATACCTGACAATTACGCAAATATTAACCGTTAAATAATACATTCCGCATGTCTTGTGACATGACAGCTGACGGTAACTGCAACGGGAAGCCCCGCAATATGAGTCGGGAAAGTTTCAATATTAACTCCAAGGGCAGTTGTCTTACCGCCAAATCCTTGCGGGCCAACTCCTGTCCCATTTATTTTTTCAAGCAAACTCTTTTCAAGATTTGCATAATATTCATTCTCATTTGAAGTTGAAATGGGACGTGCAAGTGCAGCTTTGGACAGCAAAGCTGCTTTTTCCATACTTCCACCAATTCCAACTCCAACAACAACCGGCGGACAGGGATTTGATGCTGCGTCAGATATGGTTTTAACAACAAAATCTATAATGCCATCAACCCCGTCAGACGGTTTAAGCATCTTAACAGCACTCATATTTTCGCTGCCAAACCCTTTTGGCATAAATGTTATTTTAATTTTATCCCCGTCAACAATGTCATAGTATATAATAGCAGGTGTGTTGTCCCCTGTATTTTCTCTGAAAAGCGGGTCTTTTACAACAGACTTTCTTAAATACCCGTCTTGATATCCAAGCCTTACGCCCTCATTTACTGCATCAGTAAGATTGCCTGTTATGTGGACATCCTGCCCAGCTTCAATGAAAAAAATTGCCATGCCAGTGTCCTGACAAATCGGCACTTGTTTTTCGCAAGCAATTTGTGCGTTTTCAAGAAGAGAGTTTAAAATTTCCGCAGCAAGTCCATTTTCAGACTTTGCCGCATCGGCAATTGCTTCTCTTATATCGTCATTTAAATTACAGTTAGCCGAAACACACATTTCGCGTATTTTTTCTGTTATAACAGATGCGTTTATTTCTCTCATAATCTTACCTCTCGCTCTAACATCTTCTATTATTTTAGCTGAAAGTATATACAATTGTCAATAATATTTGATAATATTTAAAAAAAAGCTTGATTTAATCATTTTCTTGTGATATAATACCTATTGTTGTATTTCAATTGCGCTGTTAGCTCAGCTGGATAGAGTGTTTGGCTACGAACCAAAAGGTCAGGGGTTCGAATCCCTTACAGCGCGCCAGAAAAAACGACTTGTTTCGACAAGTCGTTTTTTCAATGAAATTTGCCTGAAGCAAGTGAAATAGCTTCGCTATGAAATACGCTACGCGTATGAAATATGCCTTACGGCATATGAAAAGGCAAATTTTATTTCACATTTTTCTGTAAGAAAAATATTTCATAATCCGATAGGATTATTTCATATCAACGCAGTTGATATTTCATAACTGTTTACAAATTTCTGATAGGATGTTTAAAGAGGTGTCATATTATGAAGGAAAACAAGCTTGCCGATTTATCTACGGATTTTGCAGTAAAAATTATTAAAGCAAGTTTAGTAAATTCACTAGGTTGAATTCCAAATGGACCAATACCAAACCAACTTCTAGAACCATTTCTAACTGTACCTATACCTGGTATTAATACTAGTACTAGGAGAATGATGCATCCGATTAGGATTATATTGCTATATTTTTGATATGTTTGATAGGGAATTTTAGATACAATATAGATTAAAAAATAACCTATGATTAAGAATATGCCTTGAGTTTTTAAGAATTTATATGGATCATTAAATTTATATTCACCACAGATAGAAGATGATGAATATATCATTAATAATCCGAATAGGGAAATAATAATTACACTTATTAATATTAATTTATCTATTTTTTTCATATGATCAACCTTATTAAATTATATG
>JAZSKF010000027.1:0-2977 GCA_045534715.1 Clostridia bacterium
TAAAAATTGTGGGTGGCTGTTTGCGCGCTTTTCGGGTACAGAACCCTTAATCAGAATATTTTGCGAAATGGAAACAAAAGAACTTGCAGAAGAAATTTCTGCAAAGCTTCATAAGTTTATTTTACTTTAAAGGAGAAAACGTTAAATAAAAAAGGAACCAAACGCCACTCGGCGATTGGTGCCTTTTTTATTATAGTATAACCATACTGTCGCCAAAACTGAAAAATCTGTATTTTTCTTCAATAGCTTTATGATATGCTTCCATTGTAAGGTCGTAACCCGCAAAGGCTGACACAAGCATTATAAGCGTGGACTTCGGCAAATGAAAGTTTGTTATGAGTCCGTCTATCATTTTGAATTTGCATCCCGGATAAATAAATATGCTGGTGCTGTCGCTTTTTGCCACAAGCTTTCCGTTTTCGTCCGTTGCAGATTCAAGAGTTCTGCAGGAGGTGGTCCCCACTGCTATAACCCTGCCACCTTTTTCTTTGGTTTCATTAACAGTTTTTGCTGTTTCTTCCGGAACAGAATACCATTCACTGTGCATATCATGTTCCTCAATGTTTTCAACTTTAACGGGTCTGAAGGTGCCCAGTCCTACATGAAGTGTAAGATAGCATACATTAACGCCCATTTCTTCGATTTCCTTTAAAAGTTCTTTAGTAAAATGAAGTCCTGCTGTAGGTGCCGCTGCACTTCCGTCAAATTTGGCATATACTGTCTGATATCTTTCTCTGTCTTCAAGCTTTTCGGTTATATAGTGCGGCAACGGCATTTCGCCCAGTTCTTCAAGCACATTTTCAAAAAGCCCCTCATACTCAAACTCAACAATTCTGCTGCCATTTTCCAGAGTTTCTATAACATTGGCAACAAGCTTTCCGTTTCCAAAAACAACTCTGTGCCCCGTTTTAAGCTTTTTACCCGGTTTAACTATTGTTTCCCATTTGTCCTTCGAAAGTCTGTTTAACAGCAGAAATTCAATGGCACGACCGCTATCCTGTCTCTGACCGTAAAGTCTTGCAGGAATAACTCTTGTATTGTTAAGAACAAGACAGTCGCCCGCTTTTAAATAGTTTTTTATATTTTTAAAAGAGTCATGTTTTATTTCGCCAGCTTTTCTGTCAATTGACATCAGCCTTGAAGACGACCTGTCCTCAAGCGGCGTCTGTGCAATCAGTTCAGGCGGCAATTCATAATCAAAAGTACTAAGCTTCATTTTTTCACCATCTCTTTAATTTTCGCTTTATCAGGTGTAACATACGCAGTTTTATAGTCAACATAGATAACCATTCCCGCTTTTGCCCCTGCAGGTTTTTTCACATTTTTTACAGTAGTATAATCAACAGCAACATTGATTGAATTTCTTGCTTTGGAATAATATGCGGCAAGCATTGCCGCTTCCTCCATAGTTTTGTCCGGAACAGGTTTGCCGCCTGTAGAAATTACGGTGTGTGAGCCCGGAATTGTCTTTGTGTGGAACCAAATATCGCTGTTTTTTGCAAATTTAAGGGTTAGATAATCATTTTGTTTGTTGTTTTTACCAACAAAAATATCAAACCCGTCACTGCTGAGATAGCAGTCGGGGCTGCTTGGTTTTTCCTTTTTTTCTTTCCCCGGATTTCTCTGCCGGAGATATCCTTCGCTGATAAGTTCGGATTTTATTTCGCCAAGCTCCTTTGTGCTTTCACAGTTCTCAATGGAAACCTGAACACTTGTGAGATATTCAATGTCTTCCATTGCCTTTTCAAGCTCCCGGGCAGCAAACTGTTGTGTGTTTTTTAATTTGTTATATCTTTTAAAATATTTTTGTGCATTTTCTGCGGGTGACAGGTCTTTATCAAGAGGAATGTTTATTTCTTCCCCTTCATCACTGTAGAAGTTCTGGACCAATACACCACTGTCGCCTTTTTTTATCTTATAAATATTTGCAGTTATGAGGTCGCCAAAAAGTTTATATTTTTCCTTTTTTTCCGACTTTTCAATATCCGCCTGTAAAATAGCGGCTTTTCTTGAAGCTCTTTCAATTAAAATGCTTACATATTTAGACATATCACTTCCGATTTGTGAAAGTCTGGTTCTGATTTCTCTGTCAATGTAAAATGTGTCAACCGCATTTGCTGCTGAATCAACCTTTTCACATTTAAACTGGGTTAAATCTATAGCCGAAAAATCAAAGGGTGTTCTGCTATCGTCCAGGATAAAAACAGGCGTGAATCTACCATTTTTCGCCAACTCAAAAATTTCGCAAAGTTTTTGTGCTATTTTTCTTTTTTGCTCTGCCGAAACCTCTGCTGCAGTCACGTCTGTGTGTCCCACTGCCCTGTATACTGCTTCTCTTGCAATTGCAGGGCTTATACCGGCAAATTTTTCAAGTATATATCCGTCTAGCTTTACATCAGACGGACAGCCAAGAACATTCTCTATAACATCATTTTCCTCCACATCAAGCGGAGAAATCTTGTTCTGAGAGGGAGGAAGTTCATAACGAGCACCCGGAATAACAATTCTGCGACTGCTGACAGTTGCATCAACTCTTCTTGCACACTCCATTACTCTTCCGTTTTCGTCAACAAGAATAATGTTACTGTGTCTGCCCATTATTTCAATAACAAGTTTTTTCTGCGTGTCGTCGCCAAGTTCATTCTTGCTTTCAACCGAAAGCTCTATTATTCTTTCCATTCCGGGCTGTGCCACCGAAACAAGCTTTCCTCCTGAAAGATGTTTTCGAAGAAGCATGCAGAACATTGGCGGGTTTTGGGGATTTTCCCTTGTATTTTCTGTTAAACTGATTCTCGGAAGAGAGGGATTGCAACTTAAAAACAGTTTATAATTTTTCCCTAAAGAGCGAATGCCCATTATGACACTGTCCTTGTCGGGCATATATATTTTGTCAACTCTTCCGCCTTCAAGCAGAGATTTAAGTTCCGCACAAATACATCTGACAAAAAAACCATCAAAAGCCATGCTTTCCCCTCCT
>JAZSKF010000132.1:0-9027 GCA_045534715.1 Clostridia bacterium
TGCAGTGGGCGGTAGTAGGCAGTCTGTCTATAATCCCCGTGATAGTGTCAGAGGCAGATAAGTTCTTCGGCAAGGGGAAAGTGAAATTTTAGTGAAAATACTTGTAATGAGCACATAAGTATGTTATAATTTTTACATAATTCGATTATCGAAAGGTTGATTACACTTATGAAAAAGGTTTTTCTTGTGGTCTTTTTGGTTGTTATTGCTGTGATGTCAACTGCCTGCGAAAAAAAAGAGGTTATAGGTTATGTGCCTGAAACACCTCAGCAGTGGATTGATGCTCAGAAGGAAGAAGGGCAAAACCCCATGACCGAGGTTGCAGTCACCATGGAATTTGATGGAATATGGCAAAGAAATGAAACGGGGTTATATTATTACCTTTATAATGGACAGATTTATACTATGAAAGATAAAAATGCGAAGTCAGAAAGCGAGTTTCTGTTCTGGGGGGACACTGTTGCTACAAGAGAAGTGCTAAAAGAAGACGTCCAACATTACGGTGAAGGAACAGGTTTTGAAAAGGGTATGGAAATTACACAGCACTATTTTGGGGGAAAAGACGGAAACGGTACAGCAACAACTACCATAATTGATGATACACATACAAAAACAGTGACCGAGGACGGAAGGGTACTTACCTTCACTTTTGTTGAAGAGGTTGACGGTCCGCCGGCAGGAATAGAATATTAAAAAAAGAGCCGTCCGGCTCTTTTTTTTAGTCTACAAAATCCTCTTCCAGACCAGAAACGGGATATATTTCTGCTGCAGAACTGAAATTATAAACATCCCCGTAAGATTCATATTCAAACTCATTTTCGGGAGGTTTATACATAAGTCCGGTACAATCTGTGAAAGACCCTGAATTTGCAGTATAGAAATTGTCATAATCCTTTTCTGTTTCGTGAGGGAAAGGGATTTGATTCTTGTTTTTTTTCATTTTTTATTTCCCCTCCGGTAATATTTTTTGACGGCTGTGAAAAAATATACTTAAAAAAATTAAAAAAAGGCTTGCAAATAGAAAAAAAGTGTGTTATAATATGTTTCTGTATTACGGATGGTCCTCTGGCGACAGTGTTTTGGTCGGTAAGAACGTCTTAGAATAAGGAGAGAAAGAAATGACAGAAATTGTTAAGGCTCTGGGTAAAGAGCAGATGAAATCAGAAGTTCCCCAGTTCTGCATCGGTGACACTGTAAAGGTTAGCTGTAAAATCAAAGAGGGTGCCCGTGAAAGAATTCAGATGTTTGAGGGAATAGTCATCAGAAAGAAAAATGGGGGTATTTCCGAAAGCTTTACTGTAAGAAGAATTTCTTATGGTGTTGGCGTTGAAAAAACTTTCCCGCTCCACTCACCAAACGTTGTAAATGTTGAGGTTGTTAGAAAAGGTAAAGTTCGCCGCGCTCGTCTTTACTATCTCCGTGACAGAGTTGGTAAAGCAGCAAAGGTTAAAGAAAAACTCTAAAAAAGAGCGGGCTTGTCCCGTCGGAAAAGCCGCGTTTTTCGCGGCTTTTTGTATTTTTTGTTGAAAGGACACAAAAAAATGGAAAATGGTGAAAATACAAAAGTAAAAAAATCGCTTGGAATGGAAATTTTTGAATGGGTTCAGGCAATTGTTATAGCAGTTGTTATAGCTATGTTTTTAAGAACCTATATTTTTACGCTTGTTGATGTTAACGGCTCGTCAATGGTTCCTACTCTTCATCACGGCGACAAACTTATTGTTCGAAGAATATCGTATGAACCGGAAACAGGCGACATCATTATATTTAGACCCGCATCAAACGAAAACACTCCCTATGTTAAAAGAGTTATTGCAACAGAGGGTCAGGTGGTTGATATAAAATATAATCAGGCAGAAGACTGCGCAGATGTGTATGTTGACGGAGTAAAGCTTGAGGAAGATTATATAAACGAGGAAATAGACATAAATCATGTTGGTGATGGGGTTTATCCCAGAGTGGTTCCTGACGATTGCTACTTTGTTCTGGGAGATAACAGAAACGGAAGCACAGACAGCAGATTTTCTTCGGTTGGAATGGTAACAAAAGATTCTATTATAGGAAAAGCACAGGTAAGAGTGTGGCCGCTTAGCGATTTTGGTTCCATATATTAAAAGAGGTGGAATATGAATTTACAATGGTTCCCGGGACATATGGCAAAAACCCGTCGACTTATGGCGGACAGCCTTAAAATAGTTGATATTGCGGTGGAAATTCTCGACGCCAGAATCCCCATGTCGTCGAGAAACCCCGAGATAGACAAAATTTTAAGAGGAAAACCGAGAGTGGTTGTTCTCAACAAATCAGACATGGCAGACCCGGCTGCTACAAAGCTTTGGGTGGACTATTTTGCAAAAAAAGGAATTGCTGCCATTGAGGTTAGTTGTACCACCGGAAAAGGTATTAACAAACTGACAGACTATGCGGGTTCACAGCTTAAAGAAAAAATTGAAAGAGACAGTAAAAGAGGAATATCCAGGTCAATAAAAATTATGCTTTGCGGCATACCTAATGTTGGCAAATCTTCTTTTATAAACAGAGTTGCAGGCAAAGCGGTGACAAAAACGGGCGACCGTCCGGGCGTTACCAAAGGCAAACAGTGGCTGAGGCTTGCAAGCGGTGTTGAAATGCTTGACATGCCGGGTATTCTGTGGCCTAAATTTGAAAGCGAGGATGTTGCCTTGAAGCTTGCTTTTACGGGCGCAATCCGCGATGAAATAATGGACGTTGAAGAACTTGCCTGCCTGCTTATCAAGTTTTTAAGAGAAAAATATCCGCAAAACCTTTGCGAAAGATATAAGATAGAGCTCAAAGAAGATTATTCTGATTATGAGGTGCTTGAGCTTATTGCAAAGAGCAGAGGATTTTTGCTAAAAAAAGGCGAGCTTGACACTCTGCGTGCGGCAAATATTTTGCTGGACGAGTTCAGGGGATGTAAGCTTGGCAACATAACGATGGAAATACCTGATGAATTTTAAAGGGATTTGGCTTCGGCGGTTGGTCATAGGGATTATTCGCCTAAAAATTATAATTTTAGTACTAAACTGTGTCAAAACCACTCGAAATCCGTCAGGATATCTTCGTAGCTCAACTTGTTTAGTATCAAAAATTATTGATTTTTATGGTGCAAGCAGTTTTTAAACTGAAATTTTTAGATTTATGCAAAGAATAAAAACACCGGAATACTGACGTATTTCGGTGTTTTTTGATGTAGTATAAACTAAAAATATGGTTTAAAAACCGATTCATCCCTATGACCAACCGCCGTTTGCCAAATCCTTTTTTTACATAAAGTGGGCTATTTACAAAAAAGATTTTTTATTATATAATAAGAAGATGAGGAAAAATATTATGAATAAAAAAGATAAAGTAAAAGAAATACAAAAGATATTTGATGAAATATATGCAGGGGCAGAATGCACGCTCGATTTTGAGACTCCGTTGCAGCTGCTCATTGCAACACAGCTTGCTGCACAGTGTACCGACAAAAGAGTGAACACAATGACACCGGCACTTTTTGCAAGATATAAAAGTGCAGAAGATTTTGCAAATGCAGATATTATAGAACTTGAAGGGTATATCCGTTCCACAGGTTTTTTCAGAAACAAAGCGAAAAACATTATTGCCTGTTGCAAAAAGCTTGTGAGCGATTTTGGCGGCGAGGTTCCCGAAACAATGGAAGAGCTGACAAGCCTTGACGGTGTTGGCAGAAAAACTGCCAATATAATTATCGGTGATGTGTATAAAAAACCTGCGGTGGTTGTGGACACCCATGCAAAAAGGCTTGCAAACAGAATGGGGCTTACAAACCATACCGACCCGGTGAAAATAGAGTTTGATCTTATGAAAATATTGCCTCCCGAAAGCTCGTCGGATTTCTGCCACAAGCTTGTATATCACGGCAGAGAAGTTTGTAAGGCAATAAAACCCAGATGCGATATTTGCAAAATAGCACATATTTGCAGCAAAAAAATATGAAACTATAAGGACGTGAAATAGATTGGATAAGTTTAAACTTGTTTCTCCCTTTTCTCCGACCGGGGACCAGCCTGAAGCAATAGACAAGCTTGTTCAAGGTATTTTAAAAGGTGAACGGGGACAAACACTTCTTGGTGTCACAGGTTCTGGGAAAACCTTTACAATGGCAAATGTTATTGAAAAGGTGAACCATCCAACACTTGTTCTTGCTCACAATAAAACACTTGCAGCACAGCTTGCAAACGAATTTAAAGAGTTCTTTCCTGAAAATGCAGTTGAATATTTTGTGTCCTATTATGATTATTATCAACCGGAAGCGTATATTGCGGGCACAGACACCTACATTGAAAAAGATTCGTCAATAAACGACGAAATTGACAAATTGCGTCATTCGGCTACGGCAGCTCTTTTTGAACGAAGAGATGTTATCATAGTGTCGTCTGTCAGCTGTATTTACAGTCTGGGCGACCCGGCAGACTACGAAAATATGATGATTTCACTCCGTCCCGGTATAGAAATGAGCCGTGATGAGCTTTTAAGACGGCTGGTTGGCATACAATATGAGAGAAATGATATAGACTTTTCACGGGGAAGGTTCCGTGTGCGTGGAGATGTGGTGGAAATTCACCCTGCCGGCAGCGAGCAGCCTGTGAGAGTTGAGTTTTTCGGAGATGAAATAGAAAGAATTTCCGAGGTTGATTATGTGACAGGCAAAGTGCTTGGCAGAAGAAACCATATAGCAATATTTCCTGCATCGCATTATGTAACAACCAAAGAAAAAATGGAAAGTGCGCTTAAAACAATTGAGCAGGAGCTTAAGGAAAGATGCGACTATTTCGAAAAAAAGGGCAAACTGCTTGAAAAGCAAAGGCTTGAACAAAGAACAAATTATGATATGGAAATGATAAGAGAGATAGGGTTTTGCAGCGGCATAGAAAACTATTCCCGCGTGCTCAGCGGCAGAAAGCCTGGGAGCGTGCCCTACACTCTGCTTGACTATTTCCCAGACGATTTTCTGCTTATGATAGACGAGTCCCACGTAACAATCCCTCAGGTGAGGGCGATGTATAACGGTGACAGAGCGAGAAAAGAGTCTCTTGTGGAATATGGGTTCAGATTGCCCTCTGCATTTGACAACAGACCGCTTAATTTTGAAGAGTTTGAAAAAAAGATTAACCAGACAGTATTTGTTTCCGCTACACCGGGCGAATATGAAAAGAACCATTCAACCGCCATTGCGGAACAGATTTTAAGGCCCACAGGGCTGCCTGACCCTGTTATAACCGTTCGTCCTACCGAGGGGCAAATTGATGATTTGCTCTATGAAATAAACAAAAGGACGGAGAAAAACCAGAGGGTGTTTGTTACAACGCTTACAAAGAAAATGGCAGAGTCGCTCACAGACTACCTTTCGGAAAATGGTGTTCGCGTTAAATATCTTCATTCGGACATTGACACTATGGAACGTATGGAAATAATCAGGGATTTGCGTCTCGGCAAGTTTGATGTGCTGGTGGGGATAAACCTTTTAAGAGAAGGACTTGACATTCCGGAAGTTTCGCTTGTTGCCATTTTAGATGCAGACAAGGAAGGTTTCCTGCGAAGCGAAACCTCGCTCATACAGACCATAGGCCGAGCTGCCAGAAATGTTGACGGCGAAGTTATTATGTATGCCGATGAGGTTACCGGCGCAATGAAAAGAGCAATAGCAGAAACGGAAAGACGTCGGAAAATACAGACGGAATATAACAAAAAACACGGAATTGTTCCGAAAAGTGTTGAAAAGGCAGTACATGATGTTATAGAAGCTACAATTTCTATAAAAAATGATGATAAAAAGAAGAGTAAAAAAGAAAAAGAGACGCTGATTCGCGCTCTTACAAAAGATATGCAAAAAGCAGCCGCAATGCTCGATTTTGAACTTGCGGCAGCACTCAGAGACAGGATAAAGGAATTGAAAGAAGATGGCACAAAATAAAATTGTTATAAAAGGTGCAAGAGAAAACAATCTTAAAAATATAAATATAGAACTGCCCAGGGATAAGTTTATTGTTTTGACAGGACTTTCCGGTTCGGGCAAGTCTTCCCTTGCGTTTGACACCATCTATGCCGAGGGTCAGAGAAGGTATGTGGAATCTCTGTCGTCCTATGCCCGCCAGTTTTTAGGGCAGATGGACAAACCGGATGTGGACTATATTGAGGGGCTTTCTCCCGCCATTTCAATTGACCAGAAAACTACCTCGAAAAATCCCCGGTCAACGGTGGGAACAATAACAGAAATATATGACTATTTAAGACTTTTATATGCAAGAGTGGGTCATCCTCATTGTCCCAAATGCGGCAAGGAAATTTCCCAGCAGACCATTGACCAGATTACCGACAAGGTTTTAAAATTTGGCGAGGGAACAAAAATTGTTGTGTTGGCACCTGTTGTGCGCGGTAAAAAGGGTGAACACAAGAAAATATTTGAAAGTGCCAGAAAAAGTGGATATGTCAGAGTTCGTGTGGACGGGAATATGTATGAACTTGACGAGGATATTATTCTGGATAAAAATAAAAAGCATACCATAGAAATAGTAATAGACAGAATAATTGTGCGCGAAACATCAAAAACAAGACTCACCGATTCACTGGAAACGGCACTTCATTTAGGGGACGGACTTGTTACTGTTGCCATAGTAGACGGCGAAGAGTTCACTTTCAGCCAGAACTATGCCTGCCACGACTGTGACATCACGCTGGAAGAGCTTTCTCCCAGAATGTTTTCTTTCAACAATCCTTATGGGGCGTGCCCTGAATGTACAGGACTTGGCTTTGTTATGGAAATAGACCCCAGGATGATAGTGGACTATGAAAAATCCATCAGAGAGGGCGCAATAAATGCAAGCGGCTGGAACTCGGTTGCAGACGAAAAAAGCTTTGCATTTATGTATTATTCTGCCCTTGCAAAAAGATATGGGTTCAGCATTGACGAGCCGGTGAAAAATTTGTCCAAAGAAGTTATGGACATAATTTTGTATGGCAACAACAAAGAAAAGCTAAAACTTGAATATTCAAGAGATTATGGCGATACAACTTACTACAGCAGTTTTGAGGGGATTATCACCAACCTTATGAGAAGATACAACTCCACCTCGTCTGACTGGGTAAAACGCGATATTGAGAGTTTTATGACCAACAAACCCTGTCGCACATGTTCGGGCGCAAGATTAAAACCCGAGGTGTTGTCGGTGACGGTGGGAGGTCTTAACATAAAAGAGCTCACCGATTTACCGGTTGAAAAAACAGTAGAATTTTTTGAAAATCTTGAGCTGACAGATAGGGAAAATTCCATAGCAATCCAGATTCTAAAAGAAATAAAAGCCCGGCTCAACTTCCTTTTAAATGTGGGGCTTGGCTATCTCACACTGTCCAGAGCTTCGGCAACTCTTTCGGGAGGAGAGGCACAGAGAATACGTCTTGCAACGCAGATCGGCTCGGGACTTACAGGGGTGTTGTATATTCTTGACGAGCCCAGCATAGGTCTTCATCAGAGAGATAATGACAAGCTGATAGATGCGCTTAAAGGCCTCAGAGATTTGGGCAATACTCTTGTGGTTGTGGAACACGACGAGGACACCATGAGACAGTCCGACTGGATTGTTGACATTGGCCCCGGTGCAGGTGTCCACGGCGGTGAAGTTGTTGCCGAGGGTACGGTAGAGGATATAATGAAAGATGAAAAATCCATTACCGGACAGTATTTAAGCGGCAGAAAGAAAATAGCTGTTCCCGGGAAAAGACGCAAAGGGACAGGAGAATATATCACTGTTAAAGGAGCAAGGGAAAACAACCTGAAAAATATAGATGTCAGTTTCCCGATTGGTGTGCTGACAGCTGTTACCGGTGTTTCAGGAAGCGGCAAAAGCTCGCTCATAAATGAGATTTTATATAAAGAACTTGCTTCAAAACTTAACAAAGCAAAAACCTCACCCGGTGACCACGATGCGATTACAGGACTTGAATTTGCTGACAAGGTTATAGAAATTGACCAGTCGCCGATAGGCAGAACTCCCCGGTCAAATCCGGCTACCTACACAGGTGTTTTCGGCGATATAAGAGAACTTTTTGCATCAACAAATGATGCAGCGGTGCGCGGATATAATTCAGGCAGATTCAGCTTCAATGTCCGTGGCGGACGGTGCGAAGCCTGTACGGGTGACGGGATACTGAAAATAGAAATGCATTTCCTGCCCGATGTTTATGTGCCTTGCGAAGTATGTAAAGGAAAAAGGTACAACAGGGAAACGCTGGAAGTGAAATATAAAGGCAAAAACATTTCTGAGGTTCTGGATATGACAGTAGAAGAGGGGGTTGCCTTTTTCGAAAACATTCCAAAAATAAGAAGAAAACTTCAGACACTTAATGATGTGGGACTTGGATATATAAAACTGGGGCAAAGCTCCACCACTCTTTCGGGCGGAGAAGCGCAGAGAGTTAAACTTGCAACAGAACTTTCAAAAAGACCGACAGGAAAAACGGTGTATATCCTGGACGAACCCACAACGGGTCTGCATGCTGACGATGTTAAAAAGCTGATAGAAGTTTTGCAGAAACTGGCAGATACGGGCAACACAGTGATAGTGATTGAACATAATCTGGATGTTATAAAAACAGCGGATTATATAATCGATTTAGGACCGGAGGGAGGAAACGGCGGCGGCACGGTTGTGGCGACGGGAACTCCCGAAGAGGTGGCAGAAAATAAAAAATCGTATACCGGACAATATCTTAGGAGGGTGCTTAAATGAAGATAGCGGTAGTAGGTTCAGGCGGTTGGGGAACGGCATTGGCGTTGCTTCTTGCCGACAAAGGAAACAGTGTTAAATTATGGTCATATTTTAAAGAAGAGTCGGAAGAACTCGCCGAAAAACGTGAAAACACAAGGTTTTTGCCGGGCGTGAAATTTCCTGATAATATAGAGTGCTCTTCCGACCTTGAATATGTTATGCGAGGCTGCAAATATATTGTCAGTGCTGCACCCTCAAAAGGTGTTGTAAGCAGTGCAGA
>JAZSKF010000023.1:0-13643 GCA_045534715.1 Clostridia bacterium
CAGAAAAAATTCTTGAGCTTTTAGGACAATAATTTTCTTTAGAAAGGTATGTTTTATGTCAAAGACAAGACTTGATGTTTATATAACTGAACAGGGTATGGCACCCTCAAGAGAGAAAGCAAAAGCATATATTATGTCCGGCATAGTTTTTGTTAACAACCAGAAAGTGGACAAAGCGGGTGCAACCGTCTCTGAGACAGATGTTGTGGAAGTCCGCGGCAAAAAAATGCCTTATGTCAGTCGTGGTGGGTACAAGCTCGAAAAAGCCGTTTCCTCGTTTGGTATCAACCTTTTGGATAAAATATGTATGGACGCTGGTGCATCTACTGGCGGGTTCACCGATTGTATGCTCAAAAACGGCGCAAAAAAGGTTTATTCGGTTGATGTTGGTTACGGTCAGCTTGCCTGGGAACTTAGGACAAATGACAAAGTCATAAATCTTGAAAGAACTAATATCAGGTATCTTACCGAAGAGCTGGTCCCTGAAAAAGTTGACTTTATTTCTGTCGACCTATCCTTTATTTCACTCAAACTGATTTTACCTGTAATAAAAGAATTTCTTTCAGAAAACGGACACATTATGTGTCTTATAAAGCCACAGTTTGAAGCGGGCAGAGAAAAGGTTGGCAAAAAAGGTGTTGTGCGTGACAAAGCAGTTCACCGGGAAGTTATAGAAGAAATATACAATTTTTCGGAAAGTATAGGTCTTTTTGCTCACGGACTTGACTTTTCTCCAATTAAGGGTCCTGAAGGTAATATTGAATATCTTATTTACCTTTCAACCTCAGATGAGAACACTGTTTCGTCTGATATAATCGAAAATCTTGTTGAAAAATCTCACACGGAGCTTAAGTCATGAACAAAACAAAAAAACTTACATTTTGTGCGATAATTTGTGCACTTTCTCTGGCAATTTTTTTCCTTGCTTCTGCGCTGACCACGGGCACATTAACTTTTCAGTATGTTGCAGGTCTTCTTATAATGCTGGCGGTTGCCAAATCGGGAATTAAGTTTGGAATTTTGTCATATTTTGTAATCTGCATTTCAGGCTGGATTATAATTCCCGATAAAACCATCATTATCTCCTATATTATTTTCTTTGGCAGCATACCGCTTATAAAGTATTTTGCCGAGAAGAAAGGGCGAATTTTTGAATGGATTATCAAACTTGTTTGTTTCAACATTTTTGTTTTGGGAATTTATTTTGCTTACCAAACAACGCTGACCTACTCGCAGATTATAATCTGGCTTGCCTTTCTGGCAGCTGCCTTGCTCTATGATGTGCTTTTGAGTTTTGGGTTTACTTTTGCATCCAAATATTTAAAAAAGCCTTGACATCAGTTGTCAGTAATTATATAATAAATAGATGAGTTCTATATGGAAAGGATATGTTAATTAAATGTCAGGACATTCTAAATGGTCAAACATAAAACATAAAAAAGAAAAGACCGACGCTCAGAAAGGTAAAATCTTTACAAAGCTTGGTCGTGAAATCGCAGTAATAGTTAAAGCAGGCGGACCCGACCCGGCATCAAACTCTAAACTTAAAGATGTTATCAGCAAAGCCCGCAGTGCAAATATGCCTAATGACAACATTCAGAGATGTATTAAAAAAGCTGCCGGCGAAGGAGATACCAACAACTACGAAGATATCACATACGAAGGCTACGGCCCCAGAGGTGTTGCTGTAATTGTTGAATCTCTCACAGATAACAGAAATCGTACCGGCGGTGATATGAAACATTATTTCGATAAATTCGGCGGTAACTTAGGCGCAACAGGTTGTGTTTCCTGGATGTTTGACCGCAAAGGTCTTATCATTATTGAAGATGAAGATGGCGAAATAGATGAAGAAACTCTTATGATGGAAGCTCTTGATGCAGGTGCGGAAGATTTCTCTGCTGAGATTGGTTATTTTGAAATAATCACTACTCCTGAGGATTTTTCAAACGTAAGCTCTGCTCTTGAAGAGAAAGGCTACAAGTTCTCTACTTCCGAAATCAGCATGATTCCTCAGAACTATACAAAACTCACTGACCCTGAAGATATTAAACTTATGAACAAACTTCTTGAAATGCTTGAAGATAACGACGACGTTCAAAATGTTTATCATAACCGGGAAATGGATGAATAATAAAAATAACAAAACCGCTGTTTGACGCAGCGGTTTTATTATTTTAGGATGCTTTTTTGTTTTGTCTTTTAATTTTAAGTCTTATTTTGTCTGCTATCATAGCAATAAACTCTGAGTTGGTGGGCTTGTCTTTGGTAAACTTAACGGTATGTCCAAACAACTTGTTTAATGTGTCTATGTCCCCTCTTTGCCAGGACACTTCTATTGCATGTCTGATAGCTCTTTCCACCCTGGAAGAAGTTGTCTTGTGTTTCTTTGCAATTCCCGGGTAAAGCTCTTTTGTTACGGCATTTATAAGTTCCATGTCCTCTACTACCCACATAATTGCATCACGCAAGAACTGATATCCTTTTATATGAGCCGGCACACCAATTGTTTTTATCATGTTGCTTACCATTATTTCAACATCAAACTCTTCACTGTCAATCTCGCTCATTTTCTCTTCTTTGTCATTGGCTTTGGTGAAGAACGTCAGGTGCTGGTAAAGCGTTTTTGCATCAAACGGTTTTGGCAGATAAAAAGACGCTCCGCAAGCTGCAGCTCTTGATATCATTGCATCGTTTGTAAAAGCAGACATCATGATTATTATCGGCTTTTTCGCTTCTGTTTTACAAATCTTCTCAACCAGTTCAAACCCTTCACCGTTTCTCATTATAGCTTCACATATTACAATATCTGCACCAAATCTTACAAAAGCTTCATAACCTGAATTGCCTCCAACAACATTCATAATCCTGTCAAACTCAGGAAAAATTTCAAGCTCTCTTTTAAGTGCTTCACCAACTTCTCTGTTGTCATCAATTATCAATACTTTAAATTTCGACATTCTACTGTCCTTCCTTTCTGTTGTTTTTCTGTTGTTGCAACCAACATAACGTATTATAACACAAAAATTTCCATTGTTCAATATTTTAGAACTAAATTATTTATTTTTTCTGTTTTGTTAAAATATTTTGAACATTTTTTGGTTGTTTTAGCTAATTTTTATGTTTTTAGTTCAAGTTTTTGTAATAATTATATAAATTTTCGGCAAAAGTTTAGTGAATTTGTACATAAAAACCAAAAAACTGTTCAGTTTTAATAAACTGAACAGTTTTTATATTATTCTTCAATTTGCGATTTGTAAATAAGCTTAAACCTTCGTGGCCCAAGATAATTTTTCATAAGTGCAAAAAAATCTTTTTTTGTGATATTTTCGTCGGTACACAAAAGGTCATAAACTACACCTATTTCAGTCACCTTTATGCCAAGCTTTTTATATCCGTTTACTTCATAGAATCCAAGCCGTCTTATGCGCTGGTCATAATTTTCTGCGTTTAAATCGTCCGTATCTTCAACGGAAAGAATAATCGCGCAATCGGGATACATATCTCTTATGCATTTTAAAATTCCGGTGCCATACCCTTTCCCTCTTTCTTCTTCCGAAACCGCAAGATAAAAAAGATAGACCAGCTTTTCCACATGTATTGTATATGTCAGCCCTATAAATCTGCCATCATCAACAACTGCAGAGAAACTGTCTCTGCCGTTTTCGGTACGTCTCATTAGAAAACCAAAGGGCGCTCTCTCATTTCTGGGGAAAGCGGTTTTATACAGTTTTTTAACTTTTTTCCTATATTTTGCCGCAAGAGCAAGTTCCACCTTAATTACACCTCTATATTATTTGTCTTCTTTATTTATATCACTTACTTCAACAAATCCGTCGGGAGTTTCAACAAGGTCGTGACGGTTAAGCAAAAATCTTCTCACGCCAAAGAGAGCTGCAATGGCAACAACAGTAATAAGATTTTCCCACGGCGCAACATGTTCAACTATAAGCTGACGTGCCAGAGCAAATGCTATAACTTCAATTATTGTTTCGGGAGTGTGTTTGCAAAGCATCTTGATGAGCTCGGCACCAATCGCCAGAATAATTGCATCGTCAAGTAAAATCATAAGTGAATCTGTGCCGGCAAAATCTCTGCCAAGGTCTATCAAATCCACAACCATGCGCGATGCAAAAACCAAAATGGACACTGCCACAATAATTGCGATTAAAAGCTCAAATATGTAGCTCACTTCAAACATTTTATCCTGCAGTTTTTTTCTCATAGAAATCCCTCCGTTTTTGACATTTTTGTTTATTGTATCACATTTTCTGTCAAAAGTAAAGATTGTCTATTAGCCCATATTTAATTTGTATTCTCTCAAGCTTGTCTATCATGGGTGCAGATATAAACCAGAGGAAAAAGGCGGTAGAAAACGCGTGGATTAAATCAAACGGCATCCCCACAACATAGGAAGACACAATCATTTCCCAGGTAATTTTGTTCTGCCACATAATAATTGATGCCGGATTCATTATTCCGCCATATATAATAAAAGTCGCAATAAAGCCGAAAATACAAAGAGACGCTTTAGTCTTTCTAACAAATCCCTTTCTAAAAACAATTCCCGCAATAAACCCTATAATTCCAAAGGCAAACATCTGCCATGGCGCCCACGGTCCCTGACCAAACAAAAAGTTTGAAACAAACCCCGTAACTGCGCCTACCAGAAACCCTGTTTCGCCGCCGAAACACACGCCTGCTATTATCACCAGTGCCACAACCGGTTTAAACTGCGGAAGCATGAAAAACGCCGCTCTGCCGATAACTGCAATGGCACATAACACGCTTATTACTATTAGCTCTCTTGCCTTTGGCTTCCCCCACTCAAACACCATTAGAAACGGCACCATCGTTTCAAGAATAATGAGTAAACTTATGAAAAAATATTTTCTGTCCCCAAAAAATGAAATACCAGCATAAATTGTCAGCGGTATTAAAATCAGTATAAGAAGTGTTGCCACAAGCGTCCTTTTAGTAAGCTTCGATGCCTGTGCCACTTCAATCTCAATATCTTTTAATGGCTTTTCCTTTTGAGGCTTACAAAATTCTATATGACGAGTCCGTCTTTCTCTTTTTGTGACACTTCCACCGCAAGCAAGGATTATATCTTCTGCCAGAACTGCATCAGAAAGGCACGCCCGCGCCATTCGGTTTGCAGCCGTAGTATAGAAATTCTTCCCTTTGAAAAACTCTCTCGGTCTGCCAACTGATGTAACCTTGCCGTCAAACACAAGGGCACATCTGTCGGCATACTCCGCGCAGAACTCTATATCGTGTGACACCATAAGAACTGTAACACCGCTTGCTTTCAATTCCATAAGAATATCTGCAAATTCCTCTTTAAAGTGTGCATCCATTCCTTTTGTCGGCTCATCAAGCAACAATATTTCAGGCTCCATAAGAAGCATTTTTGCAAGTGCAGCTCTTTGTTGTTCTCCACCTGACAAATCGTAGGGGTGACTTTCTAAAAGATGTTCAATTCTGCAAAGTGCAGCTGTGTTATATACCTTTTGTTCTTTTTCTTCTTTGGTAAGCTTTCTTTCTGACAAAATTTCCATCAAATCAAGATAAACGGTTTTCTTTACAAACACACTCTGCAGATTTTGTGGAAGAACTCCTAATAACCCGTCATGCAAATTCCTGATTTTCGAAACGGCTTGTCCTTTTATCAAAACTTCCCCTCTGTATGGTATGTTAAGACCTGATATAAGAGAAAGTGCAGTTGTCTTTCCTGTACCGTTACCACCAACAAGGCAAAATAACTCACCTTTATTGACACTCAAATCAAACCCCTTTATAACATCAGGCAAATCTTTTTCATATCTGAACCAGGCATCCATAATTTCAACAACAGTATCTCTGTCTTCTTGCAAAACATCTTTTGGAATAATATCAGGATTTAATGTATGCTCATTTGAATATTTCTCAAGCCAACCCCTGCCATCTCTTACTGTTAAGGGACAAGGCAGCGAGTTTTCCACTTGGCCGTGAACTCTCATAGGTGTCGGGAGCGCTTTATACATATCGTGGTTTTTTTCTTTCAAAACTCTGCCAACCTCGCCCATAATCCCATCTGCAATAATTTTGCCACCATCCATAACGATAACTCTGTCCGCCAACGGAAAAGCATCTTCCAATCGATGTTCGGTGAGAATAACGGTCGTTCCAAGCTCGCGGTTAATCTTTTCAGCCATTTTTAAAAACTCGGCCGCAGCAACGGGGTCAAGCTGACTTGTAGGCTCGTCAAGTATAAGTACAGACGGCTGCATAACCATAACCGACGCAAGATTTAAAAGCTGTTTCTGCCCGCCTGACAGCTCGTTAACATTTTTATAAAACCAAGTCTGTATGCCAAAGAACGATGCCATTTCGGTCACTCTTGTTCTTATTTCATTCTGCCCGATCCCCAGACTTTCAAGTCCAAACGCAAGCTCGTGCCAAACCTTGTCGGTTACAATCTGGTTGTCGGGGCTTTGCATTACAAAGCCAATTTCCGCCACCTGTTCTTTGGCGTCACATTCTGCAAGAGGTTTGCCACTGAAAAAGATATTTCCCTCTTTTTTTCCAAAAGGCGCAAGTGTTGATTTAAGCAGTCTTAAAAGAGTGGTCTTGCCACATCCCGATTTGCCGCAGACAAGAACAAACTCCCCACGCCTTACTGTAAAATTTATGTTTTCAAGTGTTTTTTCCGCTTTACTTGGATAAGTAAAACTTAAATTTTCGACCTTAAAGCTTTCCATTTTCTCACCTCCCAAAGTTCAATTATTATAGGACATATACAAAGAAGCAAATATGATAAAAATACACTTATTCCAAACACAGAAACATCTGCCCATTGTACAGACGGGAAGAAATTGAAATACATTCCACCCATTAAATTCCCCACAAACGTATATATACCTAAAAGTAAAATACAAATAAGTGCTTTTCTGTCCCGTTTATCAAAAGTGAAAATTGAAAAGGAACTTCTACCGGGCAATCCATAGCCGCGTGCTTTCATACTGTCTGCCGTTTCAACGGAATTTTCAAGTGCCCAGGTTGTCATAATAGACAAAATATTAAGTCCGTTCTTTGCACGTTTTATAATACTACCGCTACTCACATCCCGCCCCATACACCTTTGAGCCTTTGTTACTACTTTAAGCTGATAAGCAAACTTTGGCACAAAGCGGAGTGTCATAGAAATAATCAAAGACATAGCAGGAATAATTTTCCCAAACAGATAAATAAATTTATCGCTTGTCATAACCTCGTTGTAACAAGAGAAATTACAGATAACACTTACTATCATTGTAGCCGCACATACTCCGTAAATAATTGACTCAAATGTCAGCGGATTTCCGCTTGGCAGATAGCCAATAACAGTAACTCCCTCGTGATTGAATAGTGGGTTTATAAGTGCCGTCAATATCATCATGGGTATCATATAGATCAAGTTTGTCTTAATTGTTTTTTTGCCTTTTAGCATCACGGAATATGTAAACCCACTTGCAAGTGAAATAGATAAACACAGCGGATGCATAAAAAAGCAGGAAAATCCGATTACAAATAGAAAATATATAAAATTCACAATCGGATGGTAGGTTTTAAATTCGTTCATATCATCTTTGCCTCTTTTTTCATGACATAATCAGTCAATATCTTTGCCTAAATCACATGTATATATAAATTCAATTTCATCCCCATTATTCAATATGTATTGTGAACATCCATAACCGGGCACTTTCCCGTTCACTTTATATATCCACCCCGAAAGGTCTCCGCAATCGCGTTCATACAGATTTGAAATTCCTTTTATATACACTGTATTATACATCGGCACATTCACAAAATCAATATGTATACGTTTTTTCTTTAATTCCCGGGTTAAAACATTAAAAACACTTTCTCCCTCGTAGAAAACAATCCCTGTTTTAGAAAAAATTATTCCGTCTTGGGGCAGAATCTCTGCTTTCTCCTTACTGAGCTCATCTATTTTTTCTAAAGCGGTATCACATCTTACTGACAAGCTGCATCCAACTATATTTTGTTCTGCCTCGTCAGCGTCGTTACTAATGTTTATTACATTCTCAATATTATCTGTTTGAGATTTTTCTGTTTCATAACCATCAACCTTTTCAATAACAGCATTCGACAAACTTTGGTCTGTCGAATGCGCTGTTATACCTGTTTCGGTATCTGCAGGAATATTTGTATTGTCACAAGAAATAACCGAAAGGGCTATAAGCAAACAAATAAATATAACTAATATTTTCTTCATAACAATTTTGCCCTGCCAAGCATATTATAAAGCATTTGTGCTACATCTGCTCTGGTTATCTCCTCTTTTGGTTTTACCTCCAAAGCACTTTTGTCTATTATTTCCTCGTTATAGCAAAATGCAAGTGCAGCCATTGCCCACTCGGATGTTTGTATATAGTCAGAAAACTCAGCCAATGTGTTTCTTATTCCTGTCTCGCTTGTATCTTCTTTCATGCCACAAAGCTTGGCAGCTCTAAGAATCATTGTAACGGCTTCTTCTCGTGTAATTTTCCCGTACGGGTTAAATTCATTTTCTGATACGCCGTTAACTATGCCATATCCATAAGCTGTGTTAACATATCTGTTAAACCAGTCATCCTGTGCCACATCATCAAATGTTCCGCCAATCTTTTCCGGCAGACCTAATGATCTTACTACAATTGTAGCAAATTCAGCACGAGACATTGTTTCGTCAGGACAATAATTTTTTTCGGTTTTTCCATTTATAATTCCTCTTGCCGCAAGCTCTTCAATAGCTTTCTGCTGCTGATGACTCTCTATATCCTCAAAAGACTTTTCTTCAAAAATTATTGGCAGAATTTTTACATCCTCATTTTTACCAATTAAGCCCTGTGGACTTTTGTCGGCAACCTCCTGCTCTTCTTTTTCGTCATTTTCTTCTTCAGTTTTCACACTTGACGAACCACCGCCTCCAGACGGAACATAAACAACTTCCCTTGTTGCTCTTGCCTCATTCATAGGACAGTCTTTAAAATCATAAGCCATTTTTCCGCTGCTTAGCAATTTCCAAGCCACAAGCCCCCTTAATCCCTGCTCTGTTCCAAAAGAATTGTCTGCAGGCAAAAAGCCATCAGCAGACTCATTGCTATACTTCATAAGCCCATCAATCAGTGTCTTTTCATCTTTTAAAACGGTTTCAGGGTCTACCCCAACAGCTGAAAGTCCAACTATTGCAAGACCTGTAGATGCAGCATTTCCCATTGACCCATCGCTGCCCTGAAATGCCTTTATAAGTTCTACCGTCTCGCCGATAATTTCTTCATCTGTATCATAGTAAGGGGCAAGAGCACGAAGCATCGGTGCTGCTCCATCAATTCCCCATGTTGTGTCCTGCCAGGAATCTTTGCTTGCAATCGCAGCATCTAAAAGAATTTCTATTATTTCCTGCGATGCATAATTTTCTCCCTGCTCGAGAGCAATTAAAACATACGGAAGTGTATATTCATAGTATGGTACCGCAACCGATTCCTCGTTAATAAGAGATGTGAGTTTTGCCACAATATCAAACCTAAGACCGCTTTTTTTATAAGTATTTTTCGCGTCATATCCTAACGCGCGAAGTGCAATAATAGATTTTGCAAGTTCTCCGTGCGAAACAGAACTATCGGCAAATTCAATTATTTTGTCAATACAATTTTGCTTTTGTGAAGCTGAAAAAGCATATTCACTTTCAGGATATATTTTAAGATAGTCAGAAAAATCTGCTGCAAACCAATAGAAATTCCCATCATTTACTATACTATCTGTAAGATATTTCTCCACGATATTATGCATCTGCTCTTCCGGGTCTGCATGATTTAAATCAACTTCCGGCTCATCCGTAGGCGGAACAACGGGAATGTCTGTCGACGGGCTGTCATCATCACCTACTGTAATCAGACAGACGGGTGCTTCAATGGCAGTAACTGTTTCATCATTAACCAGCTTTGTTTTAACTGCTGAAACAGCATATTCTCCATTTTCGTTAAAAACAAGCGATGTTTTTCCATCTGCATCTGTAACATTTTCGGTCAGTGCTCCGTTTATGGTTACTACAGCATCTGTGCAAGCAACAAAGGATAATCCGGAAGCGGTATATTGGGCCTGTGACAATACTAAATCTACAGTTTCTCCTAATTGAACATTGACCTTGCTTCTATCAAATCGTGTATAGACTTCCATATCCAAGCCGCCACTTTTATTTATGCAAAACTCTATACAGTCGCCATTCTCAATCTCATGGTTCGGACCATACACTTCTTCCTGTCCAAAATTCACCTGATACATAAAGTTTTTACTTGTATCGCCCCAAAATTTTGAAACACTTAGGCCGTAATTGTCCATTTGTGTTTCATAACCGGTCAATCCTGATTCGAATAGGTTCTCGTGCACATTTTTGAAAACATCATCCAGCACGTAACTATCTTTGCCTGAAAGTTCAACCAAAGTCATTGCAACAATACTGTCATTTTTATCCTTTATAAATTCTCCGTATTTGCTTATTGTAACATATACACTAATTGTATTTTGCTCACTGTTCTCCGCAAGAACAACACTAAAAAGTGAAGCAAAAATCATCACTACGCTTAAAATCAAAGATATAATTTTTTTCATTTTTCTTCCTCCTTTTTCTGCTTTGTTTTTTATTTTTCTTCACCTCCGCAACCGCAGGAAACAAAAAAACTGCGGCAATTTTCCTTTTTGAAAATTACCACAGCTGAGTTTTTCTGTGATGAATCACAATTTGTTTGCATAGAAAGATATGCCCTTACCTCTAAAAGATAAACGCAAACAAAAACGCCATTCCTATACAAATAAGCACGTACGGAATAACATCAAAGCAGGTCTTGTGACTCGCGCCATATAGACAAAAGTCCGCATTTTTGCGCCCTGCCTTCTCAGTTTCCCAACGACTATCTTTCGATAACGGACGTAAAAACTTCGGCGCACACACCGACAGTTATCGCAGGGGATTCTCACCCCATTCCCTTTTCACCGACTATGCCCAACGCGGCATAACCGACACTCTGTGTGATTGTATTAAATTTTACCTGTTTATTTTAACATATTTCTGCAAAAAAATCAATAAGAAATAATTTTATGAATTAAAAAAGCCCTGAAAATCAGGGCTTTAAAATTTAAGTTATACTCGGCTTGCGGTACCCGATATTTGATTTCGCCGCTAAAGCATCTCATCCACTGTCGACCGCTGCGCAATAAACAGTTTTACTACTTCTGCCGCAGGCAGCGCAAAATCAGAAAAACGCCGTTGCTTCTGCTTTGGCGTTTTTATCTTAATGTACCCGGCTTGCGATGCCCGATGTTTCATTTCGGCGTCAAGCCGCCTTATGCTCCATCTACCGCTGCGCAATAAAATTGCTTTTGTTTTTAGTGTTTATTCCGTATATTTCCAGTGGCTTTGAGGTTGTGATATGTACTAACTTACACCCATTTTACATATTGAACAATGATAGTGTTGTCAAAAATGTTGTCAAAATAATTTCCAAACATTTATTATCAATTGAATGAAACCTATTCCAAACAAAGCACCAGTAATAAACCTTCTTGTATTATTTGACATAATATTAAAAAGCAATTGTATCATGCCATCCAAAACTAATGGAAGAAGTAATAATATACATACTATGTTAGGTATTAAAAAACCAAAAATCAACAGGAAAAATGAACAAACATACCCAATCAAAACTCCTGTGCAACGAGCACATAAAGGAAATTGATATCCATATAGAAAAAAACTTCTTTCTGGTTTTTGATGACAACCCCACAACTTCTTTGTGATTGTCATAACTTTAATCCATCGTTTTATCTTTTTATCCATTATGCCTGAAACTTATTTCCACAACCTTTACACATCCAATATGTAGTCGTAGTGGTCTGTTTTCCTTTTCCAGTTGCACCACACAATAATCCTAACGGACCACAAAGCAAAAATCCACAACAAGCATCACTGGCGTTAAAATCTTTACCTTTTGTTGATACTTCTGATACAGGCATAATATCATAACTTCCGCAGCGCGGACAATGAAGTCCAGATTTTTGTGTAACAATATTTGTATTCTCTGTTTGAGCATTATTGTTATCAATATTCGGTATTGGAGTATTTGTTGCATTTGCACCTACTGGAACATGTGGTTTGTTGTCAGCATATTCAACTTCGTATTCACCACTCATACCAAATTTAGTTTTTAATTCCACAATTTCATCTGGTTCATTAACAACTACATTAAATGTAGCATTTTTGCCAAATCTTTTCATTGTACTATTAAATGAAAGCATATGTGTTCCAACTTCAACAGGTATTTCAAGAACCCCGCCATTTTTCAATTCTCCCACAAATGTATTCAAAAGATACACATTATGATTTTGGGCACTTCCAGCCATACTAGATTTACGCTTTATAATAATTGTTGCCATAACACTTAACTCCTAAAATATTATTTATTTGTGTTTTTATTATAGCAATTTTGCTGAAAAATGTCAACAAAAAGCAAATAAACTTATGTTTTAAAAAAGTGTTGTCAAAGTGTTGTCAAAATCAATTTTAAAAAGGTTTTAAAAAACGCTAAAAATGGCTTGAACACTGAGTTTCAAGCCACTTGTAAGCCACTCGGTATTATTCCCACTCTATCGTGCCTATCGGCTTGGGTGTGAGGTCTAAAAGCACACGGTTTATACCGTCAACTTCGTTTGTTATTCTTTCGGTTATTTTATGAAGCACGTTGTAAGGAATTTCCTCTATTGTAGCTGTCATGGCGTCGGTTGTATTAACCGCACGGATGATTGCCGGCCAGCCTTCATATCTTTTACTGTCTTTTACGCCAACACTTTTCATATCGGGCACGGCAATGAAATACTGCCATACTTTGCCGGCAAGACCGCAGTTTTCAAACTCTTCGCGGAGGATTGCATCTGCTTCTCTTAAAGCGTGGAGTCTGTCACGGGTGATTGCACCGAGACATCTGACACCAAGTCCCGGTCCCGGGAATGGCTGACGGTAGACCATTTCTTTTGGAAGACCTAAAGCGTCGCCGACAACTCGTACTTCGTCTTTATACAGAAGTTTTACCGGTTCAACAAGTTCCATTTTCATGTCTTCGGGAAGTCCGCCAACATTGTGGTGAGCTTTTACGCCGTCGCTCTCCAAAATATCGGGATAGATTGTTCCCTGAGCAAGAAAATCAATGCCTTCAAGCTTTTTAGCTTCTTCGTTAAACACTTCAATGAATTCATTGCCGATAATTTTACGTTTTTTCTCGGGTTCTGCAACACCTGCAAGCAGATTTAAAAATCTGTCTGTTGCATCAATGTATATAAGATTTGCGTCAAGCTCTTTACCAAAAACTTCAACAACCTGTTCGCTCTCGCCTTTTCTCATAAGTCCATGGTTAACATGAACACAAACAAGCTGTTTACCGATTGCTTTTATCAAAAGTGCGGCAACAACTGACGAGTCAACCCCGCCGGAAAGTGCAAGCAGAACTTTTTTGTCGCCCACCTGGCTGCGAATTTCTTTAACCTGTTCATCAATGAACGCATTTGCAAGTTCCACGGTTGTTATTCTTGTCATATTTTCAGGTCTTTTATTGTTTGACAT
This sequence comes from Clostridia bacterium, assembly GCA_045534715.1. GTDB lineage: Bacteria > Bacillota > Clostridia > RUG12999 > RUG12999 > RGIG7450. The sequence continues at coordinate 13,640 of JAZSKF010000023.1, forward strand.
AGCT
>JAZSKF010000201.1:0-4404 GCA_045534715.1 Clostridia bacterium
GTTGTCTTCCTAAGACCGCTTGGCCTCCGACTTTAACGGTTGCACCTGTTTCAACAATAGCAGGTTTTGTTGCGCCTGTTGCAGTGTCGCCTTTAACTCCCGGCTCTGTTTCAGTAACTTCAAGTTCAACAAAGTTGGGAGGTTCAACACCGAAAACATTGCCTTTATAGGAAAGTACTTTAACAACCATATTTTCTTTGAGGAAGGGAAGTGCATCTTCCAAAAGATCGTGACCCAAAGGAAGCTGTTCATATGTTTCCGAATCCATGAAATAGTAAAGGTCGCCGTCGTTGTAGAGATATTCCATATCTTTACGTTCAACGTGAGCTTTGGGCATTTTGTCTGTTGGGCTGAAAGTTCTTTCCAGAACTGCACCTGTCATAACATTTTTAATTTTTGTTCTAACAAAAGCAGCACCTTTACCCGGTTTAACGTGCTGGAAATGTACTATCTGAAATACACTGCCGTCAAGCTCAAAGGTTACGCCGTTTCTAAAATCACCTGCTGATATCATAATGTTTATTCTCCTTTTTGTTTAGTATGTATATATTTTACAATAAAATTTCAATAATTTCAAGAGGTATTTTTAAATTATAATCAATTCTTTTGGCGAAGAGGTGAGAGGGTATGCTTTGCCACCCGACATCACAACGGTATCTTCAATTCTCACACCGTATTTTCCGTCAAAATAAAGGCCCGGTTCAACGGTGACAACCATGTTGTTGCAAAGGGTGATGTCCGACCGCCTTGAAAGGGTTGGCTGCTCATGAACATCCAGTCCTACGCCGTGGCCCAGAGCATGTGTAAAATGTTTTTCCATTGAAAAAGTGGAAAAAATGTTTCTGGCTAAGGTGTCGGTTTGTGCGCAAGGCATACCGGAACAGAGCGAGTTCACCATTTTAAGTTGCGTGAAAAGCACAGCGCTATAAACACTTTTCTGTGTTTTTGTAATGTTGCCGAGGGCAACTGTTCTTGTGATATCACTGCAGTAGCCGTCAACAACGCAACCGAAATCCATCACTATAAAATCGCCAGAATCTATAGGTTTTTCGCTTGCTGTGCCGTGAGGTTTTGCAGAATTCTCGCCCGAAGCAACAATTGTGTCAAAACTTGGTTTTTCTGCGCCGTTTTTCCGCATATAATATTCTATTTCCGCAGCAACCTCTATTTCCCGAACGCCCGGTTTTATCACCGAAAGTGCATGCCTGAAAGCACCGTCCGCAATAAAGGCCGCTTTTTTTAAAGCCGCAATCTCTGTTTCGTCTTTTATTATTCTGATATCAGAAACAAGATTTCCCACGGGGACAAGCTCTGCTGAAGATATTTTTTGGGACATTTTTGATGCAGCAGCAAAGCTTATGCTTCGGTCTTCAAAACCAAGTCTTTTAATTGACTGCTCATAAATTATTCCGCAGACAAGATTATAAATTCCTTCTCCAGTGTTTAAAACCGTGCAATGCGGACATTCAAGCTGTGCCTGAAGAGTATAACGAGAGTCGCAAAGCAGGTAAGCTCCGCTTTTTGTTACCACAAGGTCCGATTCGGAACCGGAAAAACCGCTGAGATAGCGGATATTTGAGGAGGATGACACTAAAACGGCATCAAGACCTGCCGAAAGCATTCTTTTTCTTAAGTTTTCAAGTCTTTTTGTAAACAACATAAATCACTTCTTTTCTAATTCGCAGAAAGCCTGTTTCATTTTTAATGCATCTTCTGCCATTGTGCCTGCCGATTCGCAGATGATGGTGGGGGAAAGATTCTTTTTATAAATTATCTCTGCCGCATATTTAAAGTCGGGTCCCCACAGAGTATCATCAAAAACAGTATGGCGTTTTTCGCCGCCCGGAGTTGTATATTCTATTTTACTGAAATGGCTATGGAAAATCTTGAGACGGTCTGAGCCAAGCTTGTTTTCTGTTTTATTAAAAATTTCTTCAAAATCTTCTTTTGTAACAAGACCGCCGAATGTGCGGGCATACAGATGACCAAAATCTATGGTTGGTATCAGACGGTCGTCTAAAAGGCAAAGCTCTAAAACCTCGTCCAATGTACCAAGCTGGTTGATTTTCCCCATTGTTTCAGGGCAGATATGAACATGCCCAAGGCCCATTTCATCAAGCTCGGAAAGAGCCATCTTAAGCGTTTTCTTTGCAAAGAGGAGAGCCTCTTCCCGCGAAAGTTTGGCACAGGCACCCGAATGGACAACCACTCTGTCGGCACCCATCAAGTTTGCAAGTGCCGCAGTATCGGTGATATATTTAATGCTTTTAATGCGTTTTTCCTCATCGTCTGTTGAGAGGTTTATATAGTAGGGAGAATGTACGCTCAATTTGATATTATTCTTTTTCGCTTCCTCGCCGAGAAGCAGGGCAGTTTCAGTTTTCAGCTTTACTCCTTTTGTGCAGGAATACTCGTAAGCATCCAGTCCCATGTTTTTAAGCCAGCCAGGCATCTGGACAGAGTGCTTGTAGCCCTGCTCATAAAAAGATTCGGAGTTGCCCGAAGGACCAAAATATACCATATATTCACAAACCTTTCTATTGCATGGTTCTTGTAACCTGTATAATACCTTTGATGCCCATAAGCTTTTTCATAAGAGTATTAAGCTGTTCAAAAGAGTTAATTTCAACAGTCAGATTTATTACACATGCAAAATCTTTTGTCACTCTTGCATTACAGTAATGAGTGGAGATTTTAAATGTTGAGATAAGTGCCAGCACTTCTGCAAGAAGATTCTGGCGGTTGTCAGCAGTGATAAGCAGTTCTGTAAGATAGGAAGTTCCTACCTTTCCTTTTTCCCATTCAACATCGATAAGACGGTCGCTTTCCCCTTCGCCGATAAAATTGTTCACAACATTTATGCAGTCGCGTCTGTGCACAGATACACCGCGACCGCGGGTGATATATCCCACAATGTCGTCTCCCGGAACAGGGTTGCAACAACGGGAAAGTCTGACAAGACAGTTGTCTATTCCCGTAACGATAACACCGTTGCTGGAAGTCTTATGAGTAAAGTTTTTTGCTTTTTCTTCCGGGGACAAAAGTGCGAGCTGTCTTTTATAGTTTTCACGCAGTTTAGAAACAATTCGTGTTGCCGGAATTCCGCCATAACCTATGGCTGCAAAAAGGTCATCAAGCGAAGAAAGGTGGTTCCGGCTGATTTCCTGGTTTATAATATCTTCGTTATAAAGCAGAGAATAAGAAAACCCGGTTTTTCTTATTTCTTTCTCAAAAATGTCTTTTCCGCGGACAATGTTTTCGTCACGTTTTTCACGTTTGAACCATTGGTTTATTTTACTTCTTGCGCTAGCTGTGCGGACAATTTTGAGCCAATCAAGGCTTGGTCCGTGAACGGCAGCAGAGGTGATAATATTTACAATGTCACCGTTTTGAAGTGTGTAATACAAAGGAACAAGTTTGCCGTTAACTTTGGCGCCTGTCATTTTAGAGCCTATGGCACTGTGGATGGCAGAGGCAAAGTCTATCGGGCAACTTCCCGAGGGAAGAGAGATTACATCTCCCTTTGGTGTAAAAACAAAAACTTCGTCGGCAAAAATGTCCGTTTTTAAGTTTGCCATAAATTCTTCTTCGTCGGTAACGCTTCCCTGAAGCTCCAGCATCTGACGAAGATGGTTAAACTTGGATTCGTCTTTGTCTTTTTGAATGCCATCCTTGTATTTCCAATGGGCAGCAATACCAAACTCTGCAACCTGGTGCATTTCTTCGGTTCGTATTTGTATTTCAAAAGGCACGCCGCCATCACCAATAACGGTTGTATGAAGCGACTGATAGAGGTTGGGTTTGGGCATTGCAATATAGTCTTTTATTCTTCCCGGAATTGGTTTGTAAATATCGTGAATCACACCCAGAACGGCATAGCAGTCGGGCACCGTTTTCACAATTACACGGACCGCAAAAATATCATATATCTCATCGATTGCTCTGCCCTGCATATATGTCTTTTTAAATATGCTATAAACATGTTTTATTCTTCCGCTTACTTCTCCGCGGACATCTATTTCTTCGAGCTTTTGTGACAGAGTGGATATAATTTTTTCAACATAGTTATTATTGCCCGAAATCTTTTCTTTCAGTACGCTGGTAATTTCAGCGTAGGAAATGGGGTCCAGGTATTTGAGTGAAGTGTTTTCAAGCTCGGCTTTTATTTTAAACATACCGAGACGCTCTGCTATGGGAGCAAAAATTTCAATTGTTTCCTTGGATTTCTGGCGACGTTTATAGTCGGGCATAACATCCATTGTGCGCATATTGTGAAGACGGTCGGCGAGCTTAATGAGCATTACTCTGAGGTCGCGTGCCGTAGACATAAACATTTTACGCAAATTTTCAATTTGCGCCTCTTCCTGCGAGTCAAACTGGATTTTACCAAGCTTTGTAACCCCG
>JAZSKF010000141.1:0-6742 GCA_045534715.1 Clostridia bacterium
TCGCTGCAATAATTATAATGGGTGCGGCTATAAGGAACACCCGGCTGCCCGCAAGCATGCTGAACGCAGCGCCGGTGTTGCGGACGTAGGTTAAGTCGGAGGCCAAGCGGTCTTAGGAAGACAACTGGGGCTATCAACTCCTTGGCTCACAGAACGACATGGCTACGATCCGACTTCACAATTATCGCTGCAATAATTATAATGGGTGCGGCTATAAGGAACACCCGGCTGCCCGCAAGCATGCTGAACGCAGCGCCGGTGTTGCGGACGTAGGTTAAATGAAACACATTTTCTATCAGCGGTATGGTCTGGGAAAGAGCCATCCCCGAGTCCACCAGGTATTTGGTGTAAAAGTCCGCCGCTATTAAAATAATTGTAAGTAATATATAAAAAATCATTTGATCAGCCCAGCTTTCCTATATCTGCAAGAGAAATATACCCGTCTCCGCCGGTGATGATATGGTCAATAACGGCTATCTCAAGCGGTTTTGCAATTGCAATTATATCTCTTGTGACCTGTAAATCATCGTGCGAGGGAACAAGCATGCCGTTGGTGTGATTGTGAATAAGCGCAATTCTGTCCGTCTCATTGTCGAAAGCAAAATTTATGACATCTCGGATGTTTATCGCAACGCTTGAAATTTTACCGGTCGCAAGTTTACGGGAAGACACAATCTCGTTTTTGGGAGAAAGGGCAACTGCATAAAATTCTTCAACAGTCTTGTTTTTCATAAGCTTTACCGCATAGGCGCCAAGGTCACCCGACCCACGGATAACCTCTGCCTCTTCTGCAGAAAGAAAAAGGTCGAGCTTTGAAAGCATATTGAGAAATATTGCGGTGCTCATGCCAACGCCCGGTTGTTTCACAAGAGTCGAAATGTCTGCATTTAAAACGGCTTTGACAGAACCAAAGGTCTTGAGCAGATTTTTTGCTATCGGCTTGGTATCTTTCCGGGGAATTGAATAAAACAGAAGCATTTCAAGAACCTCATAAGGCTCAAACGCTTCAAACCCGCCCGATTTTACATAACGCGTCCTGACACGGCTTCTGTGAGAGGAAGCATCGTTTGTTAGTTTGTTTGGCATAAAAACTCCTATATTGATTTAAAAACATTTGTGTTGGCAGCAGATTTTATAATTTCCACATCTGCATCCGCCAGCAGTTTTTCAAATATATCCATTACAAAAATTTCTGTATCATAGTGACCGGCACAAATAACGTTTGTGCCAAGCTCTGCGGCATCTCTTGCCGACGAATATTTAACGTCGCCTGTAATAAAAACATCCACAAGCTCGGCGTTTGCCGCAGTAATAAGGCTTCCTCCGCTGCCGCTGCAGGTAAGTGCGGTTTTTATAATGGCATCATCATTGCCCACATAGCTGATGGAGGACAGACCAAGCTTTTTTGCAATGTGCGCGGCAAGCTCTTTTAATGTGCAGGGGGAGTGGGGCTCTGAAATTCTTGCAAGACCAAACTCTTTTCCCTCTTCTATGAAATGGTGGCGGGAGTTTTTAAACCCATAAAGATTTACCAGATAGTCGTTTATTCCGCCCGGAGCACAGTCTAAATTGGTGTGCGCCGAATAAAGAGCAATTCCGTTTTCTATCATATATAATAATGCACAACCCAGCGGTGTGTCTGCAGTGATTTTATTTATGGGGTCAAACATGACGGGGTGGTGAGTTACAATAAGCTCTGCACCCGCCTCTTTTGCCTCTTTGGCAACGCCTATGTCAAAATCCAGCGAAACAAGCACTTTTTTCACCTGTTTTTGCCTGTTTCCGACAATCAGACCAACATTGTCCCAACTGCAAGCGTATGAGGTGGGACAAAAACTCTCTATTTTCTTTGCAATATCCTTTATATAAGCCATTTAACATCCCTCTTTTCCACTAAAATTAGTATAACATAACGCAAGAATTAAGTAAATAGTAATTTTTTGTGCAACTTGTATAAAAAACTTTAAAAAAAGAAGCGAAATTTCTACATCAAAAACATTGTAAAATGGGCATAAATAATATATAATATTGAGTGCTGTGACTAAAGGCGGTCGATGAAGCGGGAGGTTGCACCGGGTCTGCAAATAGCAGAAAACCGGAATTTCCGTGGAGATTTGTCCGATTTTAAACCGGGCGGCAGAGTCACTGTACACAAAAGCGAGTATGTCAGGGGATAAGTGTGTAATCCGCTGATTTTAGGCGTTGTGTGCCCGGAAAGCCAGGCTTTTCGGGTTATTTTGAAGGGCGACATGACACGCCCGGATTAGTGTGCAGAATTTTGTTGTCGCAATACCGAAGGGTATAACTTTAGCAGCTAAAAAAATTCAGGAGGCGACATTTATGGCAGCTACACCAAAAATGAGAATCAGGCTTAAGGCGTATGAACATACTTTGATTGACCAGGCGGCAGCAAAGATTGTTGATACAGCTAAAAGAACAGGTTCCAAAGTATCGGGACCTATTCCCCTTCCCACAAAGAAGGAAGTTATCACTATCTTAAGAGCGGTACACAAGTACAAAGATTCCAGAGAACAGTTTGAACTTCGTACCCACAAAAGACTTGTTGATATCATAGCACCTACACCCAAAACTGTAGAAGCTCTCAAAAAGTTAGATCTTGCAGCAGGCGTAGAAATCGAAATCAAGTTGATATAAGGTAGTATATATAATAAGGAAGTCATCCGGTCATGAGCTTGAGTTCCGGTCATGTTGACAAAAAAGGTCAACCAATAACCAAACGGAGGTGTAAGAAAGATGAAAAAGGCAATTTTAGGAAAAAAGCTGGGAATGACACAGCTTTTCAATGAGGACGGCATAATGATTCCGGTAACGGTTATCGAAGCAGGTCCGTGCGTTGTTGTTCAGAAGAAAACTGTTGAAACAGACGGTTACAACGCAATTCAGGTAGGCTTTGACGACAAAGCTGAAAGAAAAATGAACAAACCTATGAAAGGTCACTTTGATAAGGCAAAGGTTGCTTACAAAAAGTATTTAAGAGAATTTAAACTCGAAGATATTTCATCACTTAATGCAGGAGACCTTATTAAAGCAGACATCTTTGCAGCAGGAGAAATGGTAGACGTAACAGGCACAAGCAAAGGTCACGGCTACTCCGGTACAGTAAAAAGATGGGGAACACACAGAGGTCCAATGTCCCACGGTTCCGGTTACCACAGAGGCGTAGGTTCAATGGGCGCATGTTCTGACCCGTCAAGAGTTTACAAAGGAAAGAAACTTCCAGGTCACTACGGCAACGTTAAAAAGACAATTCAGAATCTTGCAGTTGCAAAAGTTGACGCAGAAAGAAATCTCATCCTTGTAAAAGGCGGCGTTCCGGGCGCAAAAGGCGGACTGCTTATAATTAAGGAAGCAATTAAATCGGGTAAATAATCTTGAATTTGACCGAAAGGAGGAATAATAAATGCCTAATATAGCTGTATTAAATATGGCAGGTGAAGAAGTTGGTAAAATTAAACTTTCTGATGCAATATTTGCAGTAGAAGTTAACGAAGATGCACTTCACCAGGTAGTAGTCAATTATTTGGCAAATCAGAGACAGGGTACACAGAGTACAAAAACACGTACCGAGGTTAGAGGCGGCGGCAGAAAGCCGTGGAGACAGAAAGGAACAGGCCGTGCAAGACAGGGTAGCATTCGTGCTCCTCAGTGGACAGGTGGCGGCGTTGCTCTCGGCCCCAAACCCCGTGATTACAGATACAGAATAAATAAGAAGGTTAGACTTCTTGCTATGAAATCTGCACTTTCTGCAAAAGTTGCAGCAAAGGAATTTATCGTTCTTGATGAACTTAAGATGGAGGCTATCAAAACAGCCGAAATGGCAAAAGTTCTTAAAACCTTAAATGCAGAAAAAGCACTTATCGTAACAGCAGAGAAAAACGAAAACGTGTATAAATCTGCAAGAAACATTAAAGATGTTAAAGCAACATTCGTAAATGAAATGAATGTTTATGAAATCCTTAAATACGACGTAATGGTTGTAGACAAGGCTTCAGTTGCAAAAATCGAGGAGGTGTATGCATAATGTTGGCACATGATATCATTAAAAGACCGGTAATCACCGAAGAAAGCATGGCTCAGATGCAGGAAAGAAAGTACACCTTTGAGGTTGACAAAAAAGCAAACAAAATTCAGATTAGACAGGCTGTTGAAGAAGTTTTTGGCGTTAAAGTACAGAGCGTGAACACAATGAACGTTCTCGGCAAGTACAAAAGAATGGGCAAAAACATGGGAAAAAGAGCCGATTGGAAAAAAGCTGTTGTAACACTTGCAGAAAACAGCAAGACAATTGAGTTCTTTGACGGCATGGCATAAGAATAGGGAGGGAGAAAATTATGGCTATTAGAAAATTTAATCCTACCTCTCCGGCAAGAAGATTTATGACAGTTTCAACATTTGAGGAAATTACCACAAATGTTCCTGAAAAATCACTTCTTGAACCTATTAAGAAGAATGCCGGCAGAAATTCATACGGTAGAATCACAGTTCGTCACAGAGGCGGCGGTGAAAGAAGAAAATACAGAATCATCGACTTTAAAAGAGATAAGGACAATATGCCGGCTAAAGTGCTCACAATTGAGTACGATCCGAACAGAAGTGCAAACATTGCGCTTGTTCAGTATGAAGACGGCGAAAAGAGATACATTCTTGCTCCCCTTGGCGTAAAAGTTGGAATGACAGTTGAGTCGGGCGAAGGCGTTGGAATGAAAGCAGGTAACGCTCTTAAGATTAAGGATATTCCTCTTGGTACACTTATCCACAACATTGAACTTGTTCCGGGCAGAGGCGGTCAGCTTGTAAGAAGTGCGGGTAATGCAGCACAGCTTATGGCGAAAGAAGACAAATTCTCTCAGGTAAGACTTCCTTCCGGCGAAGTTAGAATGATCAGAATGGATTGTAAAGCTACAATCGGTCAGGTAGGCAACATCGACCACGAAAACGTTTCAATCGGTAAAGCCGGCAGAAAACGCCACATGGGCATCAGACCTACAGTCCGCGGTGTAGTAATGAACCCGACCGACCACCCGCACGGTGGTGGTGAAGGTAAATCACCTATCGGTCGTCCGAGGCCTGTTACTCCTTGGGGTAAACCGGCTCTCGGTCTTAAGACCAGATCCAAGAAAAAAGCTTCTAGCAAGTACATTGTAAAATCTAGAAAAGATAAGTAATAAGGAGGAAGGATAATGAGCAGATCACTTAAAAAAGGCCCTTTTGTCCATGAAAAACTCCTTAAAAGAGTTATTGAACTTAATGAGTCAGGTAAAAAGACTGTTTTGAAAACATGGTCAAGAGCATCTACCATATTCCCTGAAATGGTAGGACATACAATAGCAGTACATGATGGCCGCAAACATGTTCCGGTGTATATCACAGAAGATATGGTAGGACACAAACTTGGTGAATTTGCACCAACAAGAACATACAAAGGTCATTCAGGATCAAAAACAGCAGTAAAATAAGAAGGAAACTTTGTTTCTTACGAAAGGAGGAGCGAGGTATGGAAGCACGCGCAACACTTAGGTATGCCCGTATTTCACCACGCAAGGTAAAAATAGTAAATGACCTGATAAGAAACAAGCCGGTAGGGGTAGCAATCGGTATTCTCCGTAACACTCCCAAGGCTGCTTCAGAGTTATTGCTAAAACTTTTAAATTCAGCAATTGCAAATGCAGAAAACAACCACGACATGAAGGTTGACAGCTTGTATATTGCAGAGATATATGCAAATCCCGGCCCGATTCTCAAGAGAATTATGCCAAGAGCTCAGGGAAGAGCATTCAGAATCAACAAACGCACAAGTCATATAACAATCGTATTGAAAGAAAAAGAATAAAGGAGGTGCACACGATTTGGGTCAGAAAGTACATCCACACGGACTTAGAGTAGGTATAATCAAAGATTGGGATTCAAAATGGTTCGCAAGCAAACGCGATTTTGGAAACAATCTGGTTGAAGACAATAAAATAAGAGTTTTTCTTAAGAAAAAACTTTTCCAGTCTGGCGTTGCAAAACTGGAAATTGAACGTAAAGTCGGCAAAGTGTTTATAACAATCCACACAGCAAAACCCGGTATTGTTATAGGCCGTGGCGGTGCGGAAATTGAAAAACTCAGAAAAGAAATAATTGATATGATAGGCAAGGATGTTGCTATTAACATCGTAGAGGTTAAAAGCCCCGATCTTAATGCACAACTCGTTGCTGAAAACGTTGCGGCTCAGCTTGAAAAGAGAATCTCCTTCAGAAGAGCTATGAAATCAGTTATGGGCAGAGCAATGAAACTTGGTGCCAAAGGTATCAAAACAACTGTATCAGGTCGTCTCGGCGGTGCAGAAATTGCTCGTAGCGAACATTATCATGAGGGAACTATTCCTTTGCAGACCTTAAGAGCAGACATAGACTACGGTTTTTATGAAGCAGACACAACCTATGGTAAAATAGGTGTAAAGGTTTGGATTTATAAAGGTGAAGTTCTGAACGCAGGCAAACAGCTCCAGACAGCTGAAAAGCCGAGAAACAACGCTCCTAAAGGAAGAGGACCCAGAAGCAAAGGAGGCAGATAATCATGTTGTTACCTAAGAGAGTTAAATACAGAAGAGTTATGAGAGGCCGTCTTAAGGGCCAGGCTATGCGCGGTAACAAGGTTAGCTACGGTGAATTTGGTATTCAGGCTTTAGAGCCCTGCTGGATCACTTCTAACCAGATAGAAGCTGCCAGAGTAGCGATG
>JAZSKF010000223.1:0-1983 GCA_045534715.1 Clostridia bacterium
TACATTCCTGCTCTCCAGATAGGCGAACTTGATCCTATAGTTAAACACCCTGAAGCAATTGCAAAAATGAACAGTGTTGGTGCTGAGAAAATTCTTGAAGAAGCACAAAAACAGTACGAACAGTGGAAAAAGGATAACAAAATTAAATAATTTTCATCTGACGGGGCGGAAATACCCGTCCCGTCGGATTATATATGCAGTTTGATTTGCCGGACTGTATATATAATCCCGGAGGTGAAAATATGAGTTTAACTGAAAAGGAACGTAAAGTTCTTGGGGTTATAGATGAAAATGCTAAAGAGATAATTTCGCTTGGAAGAAAAATTCTTGAAACCCCCGAACTTGGATATGCCGAACACAAAACTTCTCAGCTTGTTTGTGAGGTTTTTGATTCTCTCGAAATTCCCTATAAAAAAGATATTGCCGTTACCGGTGTTAAAGCGAAACTTTCCGGTGGCGAGGATAACTTTAATCTTGCAGTTATAGGCGAGATGGACTCGGTGAAATGTTATGGTCACAAGTTCTGTGACAATAGCACAGGAGCGGCTCATGCATGCGGACATCATGCACAAATGGCGTCTATGCTGGGCGTAGCTTTTGCTCTTAAAAAGAGCGGTGTTATGGATGAACTTGGAGGATCGGTAAGCTTTATGGCAGTCCCGGCGGAGGAATATATTGATCTGGACTTCAGACGCAAACTTCGCGAAGAGGGGAAAATTAAATTCTTTGGCGGAAAACAGCAGATGATATATGAAGGGGCGTTTGACGATGTGGATGCCGCAATGATGGTGCACGCTCAGGCAAACACTCCGGAAAGTACGGTTTTTGTGCATGGCGGAAGTCTGGGATTTCTGGGGAAAGCCATAACATTTAAAGGCAGGGCTGTTCATGCGGCTACTCCGTTTGACGGAGTCAATGCGCTGAACGCAGCAGCACTTGCAATTCTTGGCATTCACGCAAACAGAGAAATTTTTAAGGACGAAGACAAAATAAGAATTCATCCCATCATAACAAAAGGCGGCGATGTTGTAAACTCTGTTCCGTCCGAAGTGTGCATAGACAGTTATGTAAGAGGCGCTAATATGCCCTCAATAAAAAGAGCGTCTGCCTGTGTTGACCGTGCAGTAAAAGGTGCAGCACAAATGGTTGGCGCGGAAGCAGAAATTGTGACTGAAGCCGGTTATTTGCCGCTTTGTCAGGACTTTATGCTGGGCGAAATTTTTAAAGATGCTGCGGGAGAGTTTACTGACATAATTCACGAATATGTGGATATGACAGGGTCTACCGACTTTGGAGATTTGAGCCACATTATGCCATCAATTCAACCTACCGTGGGCGGTTTCTACGGAGACCTTCACAGCAGAGAAATGCTTGCTTCAGATGAAAATCTGGCATATATTGTTCCTGCAAAGATTATGGCACTCACCGCTGTGAGACTGCTTGAAAACGGGGCAGAAAAGGGAAAAGAAGTTAAAAACAGTTTCAAACCTTTGATGACAAAGGACGAATATATAAAAATGATTTCAGAATAAAGGAGAAAATACTATGTGGACAGAAGAAAAATTAAATGAGCTTTTAGCTACTCCGTCAGAAGCACTGATAGAGGACATGAAAAAAATTAAAGGCGATATCATGGTTCTCGGTGCCGGCGGTAAAATGGGTCCGACTCTTTGTGTGCTTGCAAAAAATGCAATCAAAGCAGCAGGACTTGACAAAAGAGTTATTGCAGTTTCAAGATTTACTGACAAAATTGCAACAGACTTTTTGAACGAAAGCGGAATTGAAACAATTCCGTGCGACCTTTTAAATCTGGAACAGCTTAATAGCTTGCCGGAAGTTGAAAATGTAATTTTCATGGCAGGCAGAAAATTCGGTACCGACGGTGGCGAATGGCAGACATGGGCAATGAACGCAAATATTCCGGCATTTGTAAGAAAACTATTAAAAACATGAAATATCGTAGTATTTTCATCCGGTAACATC
>JAZSKF010000209.1:0-2067 GCA_045534715.1 Clostridia bacterium
TTTACAATATTTTTTTCCTGTAACACACTCTTCCGCCGAGACAATGTTATGGCTTCTTTTTGCGTAAAACCCATAAGTGATTTTGCCGTTTTTATCAAGCCCGACAGGAAACTGCATTTTGTTTCTGTAAAAGAAAGGCTGCTCCATTCCAACTGTTTCGTCAATTTGAACATCTTTTATTTTTCCAATTCTTTCAAGCGCCGAAACAACAATATCTCTTTTGATTTTAAGCTGATAATTATAATCTATATGTGCAATATCACAACCGCCGCACTGGCTGGCTTTTGAGCATCTGGACTCTGTTCTGTAAATCGACGGAGAAATAATTTCCAAAACTTTCCCAAATGCATATCCGCTAAGCACTTTTAAAATTTTTATTTTTACTTCATCACCAAAAACTGTTCCCGGTACAAAAACAGCAAATCCGTCAACGTGGCACACACCCTCTCCGCCGGCACCGTTCGATTCGATTATGCAAATATATTCGTCATTTTTTTTAATCATATTTTTGTCTTTCACCACACTTTTTCATCTTTTTTCAGTATATCATCAATTAAAAATATAATCAAGTGTAAATTATTCTTCAAAACTATTGACTTTGTTTTTTTTTAGTGATATTCTAAAGTAAATTTTATAAATAATCTATACATAATGGAGGAAAAATTATGTCTGACGTTAAAACAGGTTTTTCAAGACTTTGCATCACACCGCCGCTCGGAGTTCCGGTTTGCGGATACTATGAACAACGAGTTACAAAAGGCACTCTTGACGATCTGTATGTTACTGCTGTTGCTTTTGATGACGGCAAAAATAAATGTGTTGTCATTGCAACAGATTTGATACATATCTCAACAGAAGTTTGCGACATGTACAGAAAAATGATTGCAGAAAGCTGCAACATTCCTTTTGAAGCTGTGTTTATCAATTGTTCTCACACTCATACAGGTCCAATCACAGAGGAAGACGATGCTTATGATTTAACAGCTTTCAATGCATACAAAGACTTTTTGGCTCACCAGATAAATGATGCTGCCATTTATGCATTTGAAGACCTTTCTTCTTCCGTTTTTTATACTGCTGAATCTCAGGTTAAAAACATTTCTTTCGTTCGCAGATTTAGAATGAAAGACGGTTCAGTAAGAACTAACCCCGGTATAAACAATCCGGATGTTGACCATGCTCTCGGCACACCCAACGAAACAGTTAAACTTCTTAAAATTGTCCGTGAAGACAACGACGATATTTTCATTGTAAACTTCGGTACTCATCCCGATACAATAGGAGGAGAGCTTATCAGCGCTGACTGGCCGGGATTTGTTTGCTCCACAATAGAAGATGCAATTCCGGATACAAAATGTATGTTCCTGCTTGCTCCTCAGGGCGATGTTAACCATGTTAACCCCTTCCCCACAGAAGCAGACCTCAACGACCTTGAAATTACTTTCGACGGAGTTCCCCGTGGTTACGAACATGCTAAACATATGGGCCGAGCTATCGCAGGTGCAGTGCTTCAGATTTGCGGAAAAGCAAAAAAACTCGAGCTTGGCGAACTTCTTTGTGCCGAAAGCACAATTGTTTGTCCTTCCAACCAGGAAAACGACAGACTTGAAGAAGCAAAGAGAATTTACGAACTGCACACAACAGGCAGAGACTGTGAGCTTCCCTATAAAGAAATGGAGCTTACAACTGTTGTTGCGGAAGCTACAAGAATTGTAAAACTGGAAAACGGCCCTGACTCATATTCATTTAATATAAATGCAATAAAAATCGGCAACATGGCTTTTGTTGGTATTCCAGGAGAACAGTTCAGCGAAATTGCAAGCAGAATTTATGCATCATCACCTTTTGAAACAACACTTCTTTGTTGTTTAACAAACGGCGCCGGTGGATATTTCCCCACAAGCTCCGCTTATGATGAAGGCGGCTACGAAGCAAGAAGCTGTTACCTCAAAAAAGGTGCAGACGACATTGTTGTTAACGGAACAATAGATCTTCTTAATAAACTTAAAAACAACTAATCTTAAAACTAAATGTCGAAACCCGGAGTTCTTTTTAAAAAAGAATTTC
>JAZSKF010000080.1:0-7124 GCA_045534715.1 Clostridia bacterium
AAACCATTCGTTATATTTTATACTACAAAAAACCGCAATACAAGAGTATTGCGGTTTCTTTAATTCTTTATTTTTCTGAAATATTATTTGTCCTGCCTAGAATATAATCAACAGAGGTTTCATATAAATCTGCGAGTTTTATGAGCATAGAAACCGGTATTTCTCTTAGACCACGCTCATACCTTGAATATACCTGGCGATTGCACACCAAATGGTCTGCGACTTGCTGTTGAGTTAAATCGTTATCAATTCGCAAATCATACAATCTTTTAAAATACATTAAAATCACCTCTTGATTTTAATGTTACCATATGGTAATATAATATTATGAAAATGGTGCCGTTTGATACCATGGAATAGGCATAGGGGGATTATGCATGGATATAAGGCTGGAATTGTTAAAACGACACATATCAAATTTTATAAATAGCAACCTAAAGGATTTTGAAATAGATGCCTGTGAAGTTGCAGATACTGCTGCAATTAAGATGTTGGCTGAAATAAAAAGTATAATAAGGAATGAAAATTATTCTGATTTTGATGCTATAGAAAAGATAGTGTGTTTATTCGAGAAATATCAAATTGATTGAGGATATAGACATGATTTTTAGTAAAGAAATTAGACAGAAAGAACTGCAGAACATGTAAAAAAGAAAAAATTTATTATGTGCATTTTTTATGCCCAACAAACACAAAAACTTCTTGCAATTTCCCAAAAGATGCAGTATAATGTAGTTGTCGGAGCAATCCGGTACAGTGTATATATTATTTTGGAGGAAAAAAGCATGATAAAAATTGGTCTTTTGGGTGTTGGTGCTGTGGGGGATCTTCATAAGCAGGCTATTGACGGGCATCCGGAGTGTGAACTGACAGCTATTTGTAATCGTACGCTGGCTAAAGCGGAAAAGCTGGCAGAGGGCACATCCATCCACTGTTATTCTGATTATAAGGAAATGATGGACAAGGAAGATCTGGATGCGGTTATTGTCAATTTGCCTCATGATATGCACCACGATGTAACCAATTATATTTTAAACTGCGGGGTTTCAGTTTTAGTCGAAAAACCCATGGCCATGAATGTGGCAGAATGTGATTCCATGATGGAAACGGCTGAAAAAAATGGCGTTGTTTTAGCGGTTGGTCATGTGCAGAGATACTATGACTGCCTCAGAGGATTAAGAAAGCTTATTGCAGAAAAACGGCTGGGCAAGCTGTGTGCTGTGACTTTAAAACGTAACTGTGATTATTTCACCAACCGTGCAGCATGGTTTTTGGATAAAAAGCAGTCGGGCGGCGGCATTTTAATGAATTATGGTGCTCACGCCATGGATATTTTGTTATACACAACGGGACTTTCCGTAAAACGTGTTTCAGCTGTGGGAAATAATTTCCTGACAGACCATAACGTTGAAGCAACTGCACAGGTTCTTCTGGAAATGGAAGGCGGCGTTGGCGCAACCATCACCCATTGTGGTTGTAAAGTCCCGCCTGAAGCTGAATTTATCTATTACTTCACAAATGGTACGGCACAAATCCGCAAAGGCTTGGAACTTTGGATATCCGAGGGCGGAGCGCCCTATGAAATGGTGGATACCAGCAATGAGGGCATGCATGAAAACTTTATGATTGACCAGATGAATGAATTTATAAAGATGCTGAAAGGTGAACCCAATGAAATGGTTACGGCAGAATATGGCCGTGCCGTTATTGCAACTTTAGAGCAGGCATTTGACCAGATAGAAAATTCCTAATAAACGACACACAAAAATCCCCCGGAATAAGTTCCGGGGGATTTTTATTTTACTTTAAAACCACACAGTCATCGCCAAGAAATTCTTTAAGCTCGGTCAGGCAGTTTTCTGTCGGAGAAACGGAAAATTCGCTGTCTGCAACAAAAGTTCTCTTGGTTTCTTCAACGTAGATATAAACAGGGGTGCTGCCCGAGTGCTTTTTAAAGATTTCTTTAATCTGGGGAAGAAGAAAATCTTTACCAAGCTTTAGTTTGACATAGAGTTTGCCCGTGGATGCGGAGGGAGTTGGCACTGGCATATTTTCAAGAAGAATAATATCTTCGGCAATAATTTTTGACTGGTTGTCGCCAATGTCAAGCCTGCCGCGTATTACAATGGGCACATCCCCTGAAAGAAGATGGCGTATTTTTTCATAAAGCTTTGAAAAAACAACAATTTCCACTGAGCCGAACATATCTTCCACCGTTAAAAAGCTCATTGTTCCACCCGATTTTGTTACCTTGTCGTTTTTTGCGGAAAGTATGCCTATATAGGTGACATTCTGACCATCCGCAAGGGTGGAGATTTCCTCTTCTGTTTCCTGAAGGTCTTTGCAGGAAATGTGCGGAATTTTAGAAACAAGTTCACTATAAGCTTCAAGCGGATGGCCCGAAACATAAAGCCCCAGCATTTCCTTTTCCATTTTCAAAAGCTCTTTCATTGGAATGTCGGGAACAGTTTTAAAATCGTTTGGTTTTTCTTCTGCGAAAATATCGCCAAATAAGGAAAGCTGACCTGCGGCATTGCCTTTTTTCTCGTCAGAAAGTCTGTCCAGAACACGTTCATAGCCGTCAAGAAGCTGTGCACGGGAATGGGGAAGCGAGTCGAACGCGCCACCACGGATGAGACTTTCTGCAGTACGTTTGTTCACGTCTTTTCCCTGCATACGTTCTGCAAAATCGGTAAAATCGGTAAACGGACCTTTTTTTCTTTCCTCAACAATAAGATTAACCGCGTTATGACCAACATTTTTGATTGCACCAAGCCCGAAACGGATGTTGTTTCCGCTGACGGAAAATTCGTCATAACATGAATTGATGTCAGGCGGAAGAACTTTTATGCCCATGCGGTCACATTCAGAAATATACTGATAAATTTTTCCCGCGTCCGACAAAACGCTTGACAAAAGCGCCGCCATAAAATGAACAGGGTATTTATATTTGAGAAAAGCTGTCCAGTAGGCAATTACTGCATAGCAGGCAGCGTGGGATTTGTTAAATGCATATTTTGCAAATTCCATCATTTCGTCAAAAATTTCGGTAGCAACCTCTTCGCTGACGCCTGCGCGAATTGCGCCGGGCACCTCAACATTTCCCTTTTCGTCCACTATGCCGTAGATGAAATTTTTTGCTTCCTGTGCCATAACGTCAAGTTTTTTCTTGCTCATTGCACGACGGACAAGGTCGGCTCTGCCGAAAGAATAGCCGCCAAGTGTGCGGACAATTTCCATAACCTGTTCCTGATATACCATACAACCGTAGGTTACATCTAAAATGGGAGCAAGAAGCGGATGCTTGTAGGTTATTGACTGCGGATTGTTTTTGTTTTTGATGTAGGCAGGAATCTGGTCCATCGGACCGGGTCTGAAGAGAGAAATTCCAGCAATTATATCTTCAAGATTTTTTGGCTTAAGTTCTCTTATAAAGCTGCGCATACCGCGGGATTCAAGCTGAAAAACACCGTCGGTATTGCCTTTTTCAAGCATTTCATAAACACCGGGCAGGTCGTAGTCCACATTTGCAAGGTCAACATCTTCGCCAAGGTCGCGTTTTATCATGGCGAGAGCGTCGCGGATAATGGTGAGGTTGCGAAGCCCCAGGAAATCCATTTTAAGAAGACCCATTTCTTCCACAGTATCCTTGATAAATTGAGTTGTAATAGCATCGCCGTTTTTAGAGAGAGGCACAAAATCGGTAACCTCGCTGCCGCAGATAACAACGCCTGCTGCATGGACAGAACTGTGACGGACCATTCCCTCAAGCTCTTTTGCGGCGTCAATAACCTTTTTGACATCCTCGTCCTCTTCGTATAAGGCGGCAAGCTCAGCACTGTCTTGGAGTGCTTTGTCAAGAGTGATGTTAAGCTCTTTAGGTATGAGCTTTGCAATTTTGTCAGCATCGGAATAGGGGATATCAAGAGCTCTTGCACAGTCGCGAATTGCCTGTTTTGCGCCTAAAGTACCAAATGTTATAATCTGTGTAACATTTTTTTCGCCATATTTTTTTGTTACATAATCAATGACTTCGCTTCGGCGTTCAATGCAAAAGTCAATATCAATATCGGGCATACTCACACGTTCGGGGTTTAAAAACCTTTCGAAAATGAGAGAATATTTTATAGGGTCAATATTGGTGATGCTCAGAACATAGGAAACAAGGCTCCCTGCGGCACTTCCTCTGCCCGGACCAACCATAATTTTGTTTTCTTTGGCAAACCGAATAAAATCCCATACGATAAGAAAATAGTCAACATAACCCATCTGGTTGATGGTGTTAAGCTCATAGTCAAGACGGGACAAAAGCCGCTGATAGTCGGTTGGATATTTTGCTTTAAGTCCGTCATAACACTGTTTCTTTAAATATTCAAAACTGTCCTCGCCGGTGGGGACTTCAAACTTAGGCAGATGGTATTTGCCAAACTCAATTTCAACATTGCACCGCTCTGCAATTTTGACAGTGTTGGTTACGGCTTCGGGAATGTGCGGGAAAATGGCCGACATTTCCTCGGCAGATTTAACGTAAAACTCGTCAGTAGAAAACCGCATGCGGTTTTCGTCCGACACTTTTTTGCCGGTCTGGATGCAAAGAAGAATGTCCTGATATTTGGCATCTTCTTTTGAAACATAGTGAATATCGTTGGTGACAACAAGCCCCAGCCCATATTTTTCGGCAAGTGTTATAACGTGCGAATTAACCGTTTTCTGTTCGGGAATACCGTGGTCCTGCAATTCCAAAAAGAAATTGTCTCTGCCAAAAATTTCTGCAAAACTTTTAACATAGTTTTCTGCTTTTTCAAAATCCGATTCTAAAATGCTGCGGGGGATATCGCCCGCAAGACAAGCAGAAAGAGCAATTATGCCCTCGTTGTGAGCACGGAGAAGGTCAAGGTCAACCCTTGGTTTATAATAAAACCCTTCGGTGAACCCTGCAGAAACAATTTTTATAATATTGTGCCAGCCGGTGTTGTTTTCGGCAAGCAGAACAAGGTGGCCGGGTTCGGCATCCTGTCTGCCTTCCATCTCAAAACGACTTCTTCGCGCAGTATAGACTTCACAGCCTAAAATGGGTTTTATTCCCTGCTTTTTAGCCTCTTTGTAAAAATCTATCGCACCGTACATGTTGCCATGGTCGGTTATTGCAATGGAGGTCATACCAAGCTCTTTTACTTTTGATATGAGTTTTTCTATTCTACAGGCACCGTCCAGCAGACTGAACTGGGTATGAGTGTGTAAGTGAACAAAATTATTCATCATTCTTCACCTCCGTCAAGATCTTTTGCAAGCTCCATAAGCTTTCTCATTCTGTGGTTAACGCCCGATTTGGTAAGAGGCGGAGAGGTAAGCTTTGCGAGCTCGGTAAGAGAAAGTTCCCTTTTTTCAAGCCGCAGCCTCGCAAGCTCACGCAAGGATGCAGGAAGACTTTCTATGCCGATATATTTTTCAATTTTGTCAATAGCAATAATTTGTCTGACAGCAGCGTTAAGTGTTTTGTCAATGTTGGCCGCCTCCGAATTTCCAATGCGGTTGAGGTGGCTGGAAATTCGTTTATTAAACCCCGTTTCAGACAGTTTAAGGGCTGCTCGGTCAGCGCCTATCAGCGCAAGGACATCGCAAATCAGGTCGTTGTCTTTAAAATATGTAACATACCTTGATTTGCGCTTAACCGTTTTAGGCGCGATATCATAAAAAACAAACAATGCAGAAAAATCACGGCTTAAGGCAAAATGAGGGGTGGAAAACTCCAGATGATACTGTTTTTCGGGTGAGGAAATTGTTCCGCCGCCAAGAAAAGCTCCCCGCAGAAAGCTGCGCCTGCAGCAATCTTCCGAAACGTAAGGGGGAAGAGAAAAACCCACATCGCCGAATTTTACAATGTCAAGCTCGTGCAAAAGCATCGCCGAATCGGGTATTGTAAGAGTGTAAGACGTTCCTTTTTTTTCGAGCGAAGCGGTTATAAAAAATTGCGATTCGCATAGGTTTTTAATATAGTTTAAAATGTCGAAACTTTCGTTTTTTATGGAATATGTAACAGTTTCTTTTTGCTGGGAAAGTTTGCCGGAAAAAGAAATTAAGCCTGCAAGAAGCGCATTCTGGCAGCATTGCGCCCGGGGAATGTTTTGCAAAAGTTCTTTTTTAACATCTGCAGAAAAGGACATGGTCTCACCTCTTTCTGTTTCAAAGATATTTCTTATTTAATTATACCACAAAATTTTTCAGGATGCAATTTTTTGCTTGACAAAAATTAAATTTTATGCGACCATAGTTGCAGAGGGTGTGTGATATGAAAATAAAAGAATTTTTAAAAGATATGATAAGACGCTACTCCCAGCATGAAATTTCGCAGACGGGCGGAGAAATAGCATATTTCGGATTTCTTTCCCTTTTCCCGTTTATTGTCTATATAAACTTTATAATAACTTTGCTTCATTTTTCCTCCGGCGAACTGATAGGCTTTTTCTCTTCTGTTCTGCCGGAAGAGGTTACTGATATAATTACTGCTTATATAGATTATATTTCCGGCGAAAATTCGGCAGGGATACTGTCTATAGGTATACTGGCAACGATATATTCTGCTTCAAAGGTTATTCATGCTATGGAACAGGCGGTGGGCAAAGCCTATGGAATAAAAAAGAGAAAAACTTTTTTAAAAAATCTTCTGTTTTCTGCTATATCGGTGATGTGCATCGGGCTGTTTATTGCAGCAACCTGTATGATAGTGGTGCTTGGCAGAGAACCGGTGGAACTTTTGCTCGAAGCCTTTGGTGTGCAGAATCTCACCCTTTCGGTTATGATATTCAAATGGATTGTTGTAGCTTTGATTATGGTGGCAGTCTTCTGGGTTATTTATTATCTTATGCCCGATAAAAAGGTTGCTTTTAAAAGTGTGCTGCCCGGAACGGTTTTTGCCGCAGCGGGAGTCGGAGTGTTGTCATCGGCATTGGGACTGTATGTCAAATTTGCCGCATCAGCTGCAAATTTGTATGGGTACATCGGTGCAATCTTTGTTGCGCTAATCTGGATGTATTTTGTCGGAGTGATATTTGCTCTGGAAACAAGGATAAGTGCTCAGATTGAGAGAAAAAGAACAGCCGGCTGATGTTGAAGTAGTCAATACT
>JAZSKF010000193.1:0-1860 GCA_045534715.1 Clostridia bacterium
AACTTTTCCCGACAGAAGCACAGGTTGCCTGTCAGGGCGTTGAAGGTGCATATTCACAGCTTGCCTGCGAGAAATTTTTTAAAATGCCTTCCATAACATATATCAACAATTTTGAAGGGGTATTTTCTGCAATCGAAAGCGGTCTTTGCCAATATGGTGTTCTTCCCATAGAAAATTCAAGCGCCGGCTCTGTTAAAAAAATATATGACCTTATGATTTCGCACAATTTTAACATTGTCAGAAGCACAAGAATCAAGATTAACCACAGTCTGCTTGCAAAAAAAGGTACTAATCTCTCAGATATTAAAGAAATTTTTTCTCACGAGCAGGCAATAAACCAATGCAGCGAATTTTTAAAATCGCTTAGCGGGGTCAAAATAACCTGTTGTGAAAATACTGCATTAGCAGCAAAAATGGTTTCCGAATCGGAAAGATGCGACGTAGCTGCTCTGTCTTCGCACAATTGTGCAGAAATATATAGTCTTGATGTTTTAAAACCTTGTGTTCAGGACAATCAGAACAACCATACCCGATTTGTTTGTATATCAAAAAACTTAGAAATATATCCGGGCGCAGACAAAACAAGCATTATGATGGTGTTGCCACACAAACCAGGCTCACTGTATAAAACCCTTGCCCGTTTTTATACACTTGGCATAAATTTAATCAAGCTTGAAAGCAGGCCTATACCCGACCGTGATTTTGAATTTATGTTCTATTTCGATTTGGAAACTTCTGTCTATTCAGAAGAGTTTGCTCAGCTTTTAAGCGAACTTGACGGAATATGCGAACAATTTAAATATCTTGGAAGCTACACGGAGGTTGTCTGATGAAAGCAGGGCTTTTGGGAGAAAGGCTTTCTCACAGTTTTTCTCCGCAAATACATACTCTTCTCGGTGACTACGAATATCTGCTTTATGAAAAAACTCCGTCTATGCTGGACTCCTTTTTGTCCTCACCCACAGTAGATGCCTTAAACGTCACTATACCATATAAAAAAACGGTTATACCATACTGCACCTTTCTCTCTCCCGAAGCAAAAAGAATTGGCAGTGTTAATACTATGGTTTACAGCCGGGACGGTTGGCATGGGTACAATACCGATTACTACGGATTTGTCTATATGCTTAAAAGAGCAAATATTTCTGTTTCAGGTAAAAAGGTTGTTGTTCTCGGCAGTGGGGGCGCATCCGCCACTGTATGTTGTGCTCTTGAGGATTTGGGTGCTGAAAACGTTGTCACAATCTCCCGCACGGGCGAAAACAACTATTCTAACATCCACCTTCACCACGATGCAGATATCATCATAAATACCACACCGGTGGGTATGTATCCCTCTCCGCACGAGGCACCTGTGGACATTACTCGGTTTGAAAATCTTTCGGGTGTGGCAGACCTTATATATAATCCTTTAAACACCAGGCTCATCCAGACTGCCCGGTCTCTTGGGGTTGCCTGCTCAAACGGTCTTTCAATGCTTGTCTATCAGGCAAAAAAAGCAGCAGAGATTTTTTCGGGTAAAGAAATTGCGGAAGAAAAAATAGAAGAAATAATAAAAGAGATTGAAAATTCAAATAAAAATATAATTTTAATCGGTATGCCCGGTTGCGGCAAAAGCACTGTTGGCAAATCCCTTGCAAGTCTTCTTGGCAGAGAATTTATAGATTGTGACGAGGAAATTACCCGTCTTGCAAAATGCAGCATACCGGAGATTTTTGAAAAACAAGGCGAAGAACATTTCAGACATCTTGAAACGGAAGTAATAGAAAAAGTTGCAGGAAGGTCGGGAGTTGTTATATCAACTGGCGGCGGTTGTGTTACAAAGGAAAGAAATTTTTCCCTTTTACGTCGCAACGGAGC
>JAZSKF010000219.1:0-1735 GCA_045534715.1 Clostridia bacterium
TAGAATATACAAAAAAATAAAAAAATATAGACAAACAGACAACAAAATGATATAATAATAATGAATATTTATATTTATCGGAAGGGATGAATAAAAATGAGAAAAATTTTAAATTCCGCGAAAAAGATTACAGCTTTGATTTTAGCACTTTTGATAGTTATGTCCTTTGGCACAATTGCCCAGGAAAACGAAATTTTTGTTCTTGTAGACGGGGAAAAGGTTGAATTTGACGCAAAACCTATTATGAAAAACGACAGGGTTTTGGTTCCCATGAGAAAAATCTTTGAAAAACTTGAAGCAGAAGTTTTGTGGGATCCTCTTTTTGAAAGAGTCATTGTTAATTACAACGAAAATGACCAGATTATTATGTACATAAACGAAGAACTCATTTTCAAAAACGGTGTTCAGGTTAAAACAGACGTTGCGCCTTTTATTCAGGAGGACAGAACCTATGTTCCGCTGAGGTTTGTTTCTGAAAGCCTTAACATGTCGGTTGAATGGAGCGACGCTTTGCAGACAGTTTTCATTGTTCCGATGGACAAACAGATGCAGTATATTCCGTTCGGCGAATTTATGACCATTCCCTGTCCTTACAGTGTAAACAGAAACTATATCACACTTGAGTACACAAACGAAAATGGTGTTGCCACAGCAAAATACGATTTGGTTGGCGAAAAACTTTCCGACCTTGACAGATATGGTGCGATCCTTGAAGCAAACGGATATGAAAACATAAAAAAAGCTGATGAAAAAGACACAAATGTCATATACTATGGTAAAGGGATGGTTGTAAAATACGAGGTTACAGAAGAGGGAAAAATCCTCACCGTGACTCTTTACAGAGATAGTACTGGCGAGACTGTTAAAGACTTTTTGAAAGGAGAATAAAAAATGGCTGAAGAAAAAGTAATTATGCAGGAAGAAGGAAAAATTAAAATATCTGAAGAGGTTGTAGAACTTTTATCTGAAAAAGCAATAAAAGAGCTTGAAGGTGTTTCAGGGCTTGCAGCAGGTTTCTTAAAAGGCGTTTTCGGCAAAAAAACCGGCGCAAATGGTGTTGATGTTGATATAAAAGATGGTAGCGCGGCTATAACAATGCATGTTGTTATAAAATACGGTTGCAGAATTCCTGAAGTTGCATGGAGAATTCAGGAAGCTGTTAAAAACACCGTTGAAAGCATGACAGGACTTAATATAGCTTGTGTGAACGTTAATGTTGACGGTGTGAAATTCCCTGAAGAAGAAGTGGAACAGCCGGCAGAGGCAGCCGAGGAAGAGTAGTCCTTTTTTGAACCTTGTAAATTTTATGAGCTTTTAAAACGGTGGCTTGTAAAAATTTACAGGCCGCCATTTTTTACTTAACAGAAAGGCAAAAATATGATACAGATAGACGAATATGGCAAAATACTTAAATTTAACAGAAGAACTGCCAGAGATACTGCGTTTAAAATTTTGTTCGTGAAAAATCTTGTGGACGGCGACATAGAAGAAATTATGCAGCCTCTTGCGACGCTTGATTTTAAAGAAGCCGATATGACTTACATAAAAACTGCGGTCAATGGAACGCTCAAAAACCTTGAGGTTATTGACGACAAAATTTCAAACAACTCAAAAGGGTGGAAAACAAACCGAATTTCGGGAGTGTGTCTGTCGGCTATGAGACTGGCGGTGTACGAAATATTGTATATGGACGACATCCCGGCAAGCGTTTCAATAAACGAAGCGATAGAAATTA
>JAZSKF010000172.1:0-7489 GCA_045534715.1 Clostridia bacterium
AACCTGCGCCATAGAGGAAGCGGAGTCCAGCAAAATCTTTTTCCTGTCGCTTACAGTTTCTTCTGTTTCATATCTCTGATGATTTATACTTGAAAGCATATCATCAACGCTTGAATGAATTTTTGTGTTGTTAAGTTCAATCCGTGCATTTGTTTGTGTACCGCAGACATTCATGGCGTCAGAAATTTCCCCCGCAAGAAGAACATCTTTGCCCGCCATTGCACATTTTATGCCGTCTGCTCCTGCGGAAATTGATGCAACCGCCGCAGCCACACCCATATTGATGCGGTCGGAAACCTGAACATACACTTTAGCATTGACTGATTCTTTGATTTTTGCAACCAGAGCAGCTATTTCTTCCGGAACTGAGACCCCTGCATTATCGCAGACTGTAACCGTGGTGGCCCCACATCTTTCCGCCTCTAATGCAGCAGCAACAAGAAACTCTTCGTCTGCTCTTGTTGCATCAAGAACAGAAAATTCAACATCGCTGCAATATTTCTTCGCCTCTCCTACAAGTTCTGCAATTTTTTCAAGCATTGCAGCCTGTTTAATATGATAAGTATATTCCATCTGAATTGTTGACGCAGGAAGTTCAACCTGAAGACGAGGGCTTTTTGCATCCTTAATGCACTCCCATG
Source organism: Clostridia bacterium (assembly GCA_045534715.1). Classification (GTDB taxonomy): domain Bacteria; phylum Bacillota; class Clostridia; order RUG12999; family RUG12999; genus RGIG7450. Next base: position 642 of record JAZSKF010000172.1, read on the forward strand.
CACTTGCAACATCCTCTTTGCTGAAACCTACCGGTATTGCAAGAGTTGCTCTCTTAATATTTTGTGCAATCGTTTTGTAAATGATTGCATCTTCACGGAAGTTTTTCACTGCCGGCAGCTCAACAACATCTGCGCCAAGCAAATCTGCACAATTTGCTATCGCCGATTTTTCACGGAAGAGCAACGAAATTTCGCGTTCCTCTGAAAGTTTTTTCAGTGTGATGTCTGCAACATTGATTTTTCTCATTTTTGAAAACTCCCTTCAAACTACTGTAGTATATAAACCAGATTTTTCAACAAAAAAACGTTTCCATCTCTTTGTCTTTTCAAAGAGACGAAAACGTTAAACTCTGCCGTTTCGGCGGTACCACTCTTCTTCATCCCTGCGGGATGCACTTTAGATGCCATCACATCTTAACTCTGTTACGGGAGTTCCCGTTTGCCCCTACTGCAATTTTCACGGCAACCGCTCCGCGGCGAGTTCAACAAAACTTTTCCAATGCCTTTCACCGACCGGCACCTCTCTTTAGGGCAAAAGTTTTTGCATACTATTCCGCATCATAGCGTTTGAAATTAAATTATATTATAGCACAAAAAATTTTTTTGTCAAGTATTTTTTGTAAACCGTGTGGGACTTGGTTTTAATTTTCTGCAATATTGAGTGCACAGTTTATCGCTGCATTCTGAACATCTCAGCGCCATATTGCTGTTTTCCCAGAACCGCTCCGGATATGTGAACACACAAAGTTCCCACACAAGCCAGATAAAAAAGGAAAATATGACCAGCGACCATGAGTAAAAACTGTTTACTGTTATAATGGGCAGAAACATCATTAAATGGTCCCAGTTAAATATTCTGCAGGTTGTGCAACATTTATTTTTCATTATAAGCCTGAAAGGGCACCAGATGAGAACACAAATTAAATCGCACACATAGAAAAATGTTGAAAGAAGAATCATTCCTCCTGTGTCTATCTTCCCTGTTAAATGCAAAATACTGAGCGCCACCGTAAGCATAATCCATATTATCATAACCTTGTATGCTGACGCGGTCGTATCTTTGATGTACTGTGTCAGATTTTTATAGTTAATCTTTTCTTTTATAGGTATAAACAGCGACTCAAACACCTTTTGCGATCCTATTGAAATGTGTGCTTTTACAGGGATGAGTTGCAATATCATGTCCCACATCCATATTATCCACAAAATGTGAAGCGCCGAGAAATCACGGAAGAAATCGGTCCCGTCTGTCACAGCAAATTGTTTTCTGTCAAATATGTATATCAAAACTGCAACCAGAAAAACAATTATTCTGCCTGCCAGTCTTAAAAAATATATTCCACGTGTTTTGGATATCTTCTCTTTGCCAGGTTGCATCCGTTTTATATTCTCCGTCCCATTAAATTATTTTTCTGTCTGTCTTTTTTCCACCTTACGTTTATTGCCCTTTTCGTCCATTATATAAACGCTTTCGAGTGTGTTCTCCATTCCCTGACGGAATTTTTGTATATACTGCTTTCTTAAGTCTGCCTGTTCCGCCTTTTCCTCCTCCGAAAGCCCCTCCTCGCGGGACTTTTTTGCAAGTTCATTTATTCGTTTTATCAGCTTCTGCATAATATTCACCTTACAAATTTTATTGCACTTTTTTCGTTTTCTATAACCACACGGTTGCCGGGGGAAGCTTCTTCCCCGTCAAGCGACCAGGACACACTTTCTTCCATAACAAATTCTATCCGTGAGGCTCTGAAAAAGTCAAATACATTATCGCTAAAATCCGAGCTTGAAATGCCTATTAAGATTTTTCCAAGTTGTGCAAAATCTTTTGGCCTTTTCACCAGTATCACTTCAAACTCTCCGTCGTTTAGATCCACCAGGCTGCTTTCAAGCCGCACTATTCCGCCAAGTGAAACCGAATTTGTAACCGCACCAAAAATATAGTCACCTTCATATTTCTGGCCGTTTGCCGTGATTTCGGCATGGTAGCTTTTAACCGTGCCTAAGTCTTTTATTCCTTCAAAAATATATGCTATATGCCCTAACGCATTTTTTGCTGACTGGTCGGTGCTGTAGCTTGCAGAGGTAAACATTCCAAATGATGCTATATATGTGAAAATTTTATTGTCAGAAAATCTTCCAACGTCTATATCGTTACTTTTTCCGCTGACTATTTCCTTTGCAGCGGTTTTTGTGTCTGTGGAAAGACTGAGAGTTCTGGCAAAATCGTTTGTACTGCCGGCAGGAATATAGGCGACAGGGATTTTTGTTTCCGATTTTAATATGCCGCAAACTGTTTCATTAAAAGTGCCGTCTCCTCCGCAGCACACTACCAGATGGTAGTTTTCTGCAGCTGCTTTTGCTGCAAACTTTGTTGCATCACCGCGTTTTGACGTTGTCATAACAGTAGGCTCGTAGCCGGCATTACAAAATATTTTTATGACATCCAAAAGGTCGGTCTTCATTTTCATTTTACCCGCCCGAGGATTTATTATTAGCATCACTCTCATTCTTTTCACCTCCGCAAAATATAATTTTACTCTGTAAAATTCTGTATGTGTCAATTATACCACCAATATTTTATTATGTCAATTTCCTTGTTTTTAAAACAGTCCTGCTATTAGGTTTATGCTGATGCATATAACTATGCCTATAAGAGTGGGCAGAAGCATACTGACAAAAGTCCATTTTTTGCTTCCTGTTTCTTTTTTTATGGTGAGGCAGGTTGTGCTGCAGGGAAAATGGAACATTGAAAACATCATGGTGCAGACAGCAGTAATCCAGGTCCATCCGCTGTCCACAAGCAGCATTTGCAAATCTTTAAGACTGCTGTAGTCGGTCAGAACTCCGTTCCCGGTATATATCATAATCATTATGGGGATTACTATTTCATTTGCCGGAAAGCCCAGTATAAACGCCAAGAGAATTACTCCGTCAAGTCCCATAAGTCTTCCAAAACCATCCAGAAAATTTGATGCGTGCAAAAGAAGGTTGTTTCCGGAAATGTTACAGTTTGCCATCAGCCATATAACAAGCCCTGCCGGTGCAGCAACCGAAACTGCTCTGCCCAGAACAAAAAGCGTTCTGTCAAAAACCGAACGGACAATTATCTTGCCCACCTGCGGCGCTCTGTAGGGCGGAAGCTCAAGAAGAAAGGAGGAGGCCTCCCCTTTGAGCATTGTTTCAGATAGCATTTTTGACGTCGCAAGCGTCATAACAACCCCAAAAATCACTAATGTCAACACTATCAGTACAGGCATCAGGGTTGAGTCGGAAAATGCAAAAAACATTGTTGAAATTGCTATAAGTGCCGGAAATTTTCCGTTACAGGGAACAAATGAATTTGTTATTATTGCTAGTAGCCTCTCTCTCGGCGAGTCAATAATTCTGCATCCCGTAACTCCGCATGCATTACATCCAAACCCCATACACATGGTTAGTGCCTGTTTGCCGTGGGCATTACATTTTTTAAAAAATTTGTCCATATTAAAAGCTATTCTCGGTAAATATCCTACGTCTTCAAGCAAGGTAAAAAGAGGAAAGAATATTGCCATCGGCGGAAGCATAACACCAACCACCCACGCCACCGTCTTATATATTCCGTCCACCGTCATGCCGACTGCCCAATCGGGTAAGTTCAAATATAAAAGCAAACTTCTTATTTTTTCTCCCAGCGCAAAAAGCCAGCGGCTTAAAATTTCAGACGGGTAATTTGCTCCGGAAATTGTAAGCCAGAATATAAATGCCAGAAGTGCTATCATTATGGGGATTCCCGTGAGCCTGGAAGTGAGTATTTTATCAACTTTTCTGTCAAACTCCATATATCCCTTGTCTTTCACGCTGACACATTCATTATAAATTTTCTCTGCCGTTTGAGTGATTTTTTCCACCTGAATGTCGCGCATTTTGTCCGCTGAGAGCCCTTTTTCTTCCATTCTGTTTTTTATTTCCGCTGCAATTTTTTCTATTTCTTCTCTTTCCCCCAGTTTTTCTCCTATTGCCTTTCTCACGCTTTCTTCATCTTCCATAAGTCGCAGAATTACCCATCTGGCAGAACACTTTTCTCCCGTCAATCCGTTTACTTTGTCATAAAACTCCCGGATAATATCTTCCGTCTCTTCCCCGTAATTTATATACATTCTTTTTGATGAAACAGGTTTTGACATTTTCTCTGCCAATGCCGTAAGTCCCCTTTTCTTCCGGGCACTCACCATCATCACGTCTGCCTGCATCAGCTTTTCAAGTTTTTGTTTGTTTATATGTATTTTCTTTTTTTCCGCTTCGTCAACTAAATTTACACATAACAGCACATTGTCTGCAGCCTCTGAAATTTGTAGTGCCAAATTAAGATTCCTTTGCAGCGAAGTGGCATCAAGCACAACCACCACCGCCTCGGTTTGCGAAAAACAAATAAAATCTCTGGCTACCTCCTCTTCGGGTGAGTTTGCCATAAGAGAATAGGTGCCGGGCAAATCGACAAGAGTTGTTTTTTCCTTTGACCATCTTAAAACACCGCTTGCGCTTTCAACAGTTTTGCCCGTCCAGTTTCCCGTGTGCTGATTCATCCCCGTCAGCTCATTGAACAAAGTGCTTTTCCCAACATTCGGGTTGCCTGCAAGAGCAACAAGCTTCCCCTCCAACCTATTTTTCTGTGAGTAAACAGCCTTTCCTGTAGATTGACCGGTCAACCCCATAAAAATTTGTTCCCCCTTTTTTAGTATTATGTAAACCTATTGCTCCCTGTATAATATTTTGAGAGCAATAGGTTTTTTACATTATTATTTCTATATTATCAGCATCTTCTTTTCTAAGAGCTACAAGCGTTCCGCGAATGCAGTATGCTACCGGGTCGCCCGACGGGCTTTTGATTGCAGCTTCTATCTCGCTGCCTTTTACCATTCCAAAATCGAGTACCCGTCTTCTGGCAACCCCTTTTGTTTTTATATCTAAAATGCGTCCCCGCCTGCCTATTGGCAAAGCGCTCAGTTTTGCCACCCGGCTATCCATACCTTTTTGTTCCTTTCAATAAACTTTGCTACTATCAGTATATGAACTTTGGGCGCATAATGTTAAAGCCCGGGATGCTCTCCCGGGCTTTTGTTTATTCTATTGGTTCAAAGTCTGCTGCTCCGTGTTTACACAGCGGACAAATAAAGTCGTCAGGCAGAACATCTCCCTCATACACATAACCGCAAACCTTGCAGACAAAACCTTTTTTGCCTTCCGTCTCGGGCTGAGGTTTTACATTGTCCTGATAGTAGGTATATGTCATTGTTTCAAGAGATGAAATGACTCTCGATTCTGTTATGCTGCATATAAACATCCCATGGGTGTCAAGGTCGATATACTGTTCCACCTTGAGAGACATAAACGAGTTTATATAGTTGGGCAGGAAAACAAGTCCGTTGTCCGAGTAGAGAGGCTCATACCCTTTAAACTTTTCGGTTGTTCTGCCGCTTGAGAACCCAAAATCTTCAAACACTTTAAAAGGAGCGTCCACCGACAGACAGTTAACATTCATTATACCCGTCTGTTTTATAACGTGGTGGGAATAGTTCTCTTTGTTTATTGTAACTGCCAGCCTGTTGGGCGAGTTTGTCACCTGAGTGATTGTGTTTACTATAAGTCCGTTATGCTTTTTGCCGTCAAAAGAGGTTACAACATAAAGACCGTAGCCAATATTAAATAGTGCCGACAAATCGTTTTTATCTGCAGTCTTGCTGTCCTGGGCAAGATAGTCCATACAGATTTCTTCCGCCAAAGCATCAATCTGCGCCATACTTTCTTCATTTACCGCAGAGAAAATGCTGACTGTATTTTCTGCAAAAGTGATGTTTTTACATTCGGACAACATCTGTTTCATAATTTTTGCTGCAAGCGGTGACCAGGACCCGTTTTCCATCAGCGCTACCGTGCGGTTCTGATAGTTTCTTTCTGTGAGATGCTGGATAAAATCTCTCATGAACGGAAAAATTCCCGCGTTGTATGTGGTGGTAGCAAGAACAAGCTTGCCATATCTGAAAGCATCTTCAACCGCTTCCGCCATATCGCATCTTGCAAGGTCGTTGATAACAACTTTGGGGCAGCCGTTTGCTTTTAATTTTTCCGCAAGAAGCTGAACTGCTTTTTTTGTGTTGCCGTAAACAGATGTGTAAGCAATAACAATGCCTGCGGATTCCACAGCATAAGAAGACCAGATATCATATAAGTTTATATAATAGCCGAGGTTTTCTTTAAGAACCGGGCCATGCAACGGACAAATAATTTCAATGTCAAGTCCGGCTGCTTTTTTGAGCAGATTTTGTACCTGCTGACCATATTTGCCAACTATCCCGATATAGTATCTGCGTGCTTCACACGCCCAGTCTTCCTCCACATCAAGTGCACCAAATTTTCCAAACCCGTCGGCAGAGAAAAGCACCTTGTCATAGGAATCGTAGGTCACCATAACTTCCGGCCAGTGCACCATTGGTGCAGCCACAAACGCAAGTGTGTGTTTGCCGAGAGAAAGGTTGTCTCCTTCGCCCACTACAATTTGTCTGTCCTCAAACTCGGTACCGAAAAATTGTTTCATCATCTTAAAGGATTTAGCTGTAGAAACAATTTTTGTTTCCTTATATACACTCATAAAATTGGCAATGTTTGCCGAATGGTCGGGCTCCATATGCTGAACTATGAAATAGTCGGGCTGACGCGTGCCAAGCACCTTTTCAATATTATCCAGCCATTCATGTGTGAATCTTGCATCCACACTGTCCATAACAGCTGTTTTTTCGTCTATAATTACATAAGAATTATATGCCATTCCGTTTTCTACAACATACTGACCTTCAAACAAATCAACTTCGTGGTCG
>JAZSKF010000156.1:0-3842 GCA_045534715.1 Clostridia bacterium
GACTTTGTGTAACAGCGGACATGAAACTGTCGGCGCATTATGAAAATACAATAGTCATCAGAAATGGTGAATGTGAAATAATAACAATGCTTTGAGGTGATATTTTGCAGCACATGGAAGGTATGGTTGTGAAATCTCTTAAAGGTCACGACAAAGGAAGCCTGTTTGCGATTGCAAAATCTGACCGGACGGAAGTTTATCTTGTGGACGGGAAGAGGCGCAAACGGTCAAATCCTAAAAGGAAGAACTTGAAGCATGTTGTTATATTAAATGAAAGTATACCGGATTTTAGCAATTGCAGCGACAAATCCGTAAGAAAACAGCTTAACAGATTAAAAGAAAAAGCTAATTACTAAGTTGAATTCTTTGATATACGGAGGTGATTTTCCTTGGCAAAAGAAGATGTAATAGAATTTGAAGGAACGGTTCTTGAGGCACTGCCAAACGCAATGTTTCAAGTAGAATTACCGAACGGACACAAGGTGCTTGCCCATATATCCGGAAAACTTAGGATGAATTTTATAAGAATTCTCCCCGGAGATAAAGTAACGATAGAGTTATCACCCTATGATTTAACTCGCGGAAGAATTACATGGCGAGCAAAATAAAATGTGTTCAAATGAAGGAGGAAACCGAAAATGAAGGTTAAACCATCAGTAAAACCTATTTGTGAAAAATGCAAAATAATCAAAAGAAAAGGTAAAGTAATGGTTATTTGCGAAAATCCAAAACATAAACAAAAACAAGGTTAATAATTGTATTAGGTAATTTAAAGGGAGCGGCTGGCAAACCTGAGAAGGATTTGTACCCTAAATTAAATACAACTAAAGAAATGTTAAACAGGAGGTGCAAAATCAAATGGCGAGAATAGCAGGCGTGGATTTACCAAGAGAAAAACGCGTTGAAATCGGTCTTACTTATATCTATGGTATAGGTGATACCAGTGCTAAAAAAATTCTTGAGAAAACAGGAGTTAATCCCGACACAAGAGTTAAAGACTTAACAGAAGATGAAATAGCAAAACTCAGAGAAGTTATAGACGGTGAGTATAAGGTTGAAGGTGACCTTCGCCGTGAAGTAGCTCTTAACATTAAAAGACTTATGGAAATTGGCTCCTACCGTGGCGTAAGACACAGAAAAGGTCTTCCGGTAAGAGGTCAGAAAACAAAGACCAATGCAAGAACATGCAAAGGTCCGAGAAAAACCATAGCTAACAAGAAAAAATAAAGGAGGGAACGGATAAATATGGCAAAGGTAGTTACTAAAAAAGCGACAAGAAAACGTCGTGAAAAGAAGCATATTGATAAAGGTGCGGCGCACATCCGTTCAACCTTTAACAATACTATTGTTACAATAACAGACACAGCCGGCAATGCACTTTCATGGGCTTCTTCCGGTGGTCTTGGATTCAGAGGTTCAAGAAAAAGCACACCTTACGCAGCACAGATGGCAGCAGAAACAGCTGCTAAAGCTGCTATGGAACACGGTCTTAAAAGCGTAGAAGTTTACGTTAAAGGTCCCGGTTCCGGCAGAGAAGCTGCAATCAGAGCGCTGCAGACCGCAGGTCTTGAAGTTAGTATGATTAAAGATACTACTCCGATTCCTCACAACGGTTGCAGACCGCCGAAAAGAAGACGTGTGTAATTAAGAAGGAGGCGAAAGTGCAACATGGCAAGATATACAGGAGCAGTCTGCAGACTTTGTCGTAGAGAAGGCCAGAAATTATATCTTAAAGGCGAAAGATGCTACACAGGCAAATGTGGCTTTGAAAGAAGAGCATTTGCTCCCGGTCAGCATGGTATGAGCCGTAAAAAGATGTCTGGTTACGGTGTGCAGCTGAGAGAAAAACAGAAAGTTAGAAGATATTACGGAGTACTTGAAAAACAGTTCAGAAAATACTTTGACATGGCTGCTAAGAAAAAAGGTATTACAGGTGAAAACATGCTTGCAATCCTTGAAAGCAGATTTGATAACGTTGTATACAGACTCGGCCTTTCAATGTCACGTGCCGAAGCTCGTCAGCTTATCAGACACAGCCATTTCCTGCTTAACGGCAAAAAAGCAAATGTTTGTTCAATACTCTTAAAACCCGGCGACACAATAAGCGTAAGCGATATGGGTGTTGACAAAATTAAAAACAATATTGAGGCTAATGCAACAAGAGTGAAACCTAAATGGCTTGATTTTGATGCAAATACAGCTACAGGTAAAATGCTTGCTTATGCAGAGCGTGAAGACATCGATTTACCAATCGAAGAACACCTGATTGTCGAGCTGTACTCCAAATAATATTTAAAAAATAGGTATACCCTCAATAAAAATAAGTATAAGTTAATTAAAAAATAATCAGTGAGGAGGGTTTGTGCAGCATGATAGAATTGGCAAAACCAAGCATTGAATGTGTAGAGATAAGTCCGGACAAAAGATATGGCAAATTTGTCATAGAACCACTTGACAGAGGATATGGCATAACACTTGGAAATGCACTCAGAAGAATTCTTCTGTCGTCACTTGAAGGATGTGCAGTAACTTCAATTAAAATTGAAGGTGTTCAGCACGAAATTTCAAAGATGGACGGTCTTACTGAAGATGTAACCGAGATTGTTCTCAATCTTAAAAAGCTTATTATAAAACTTCATTCAGACGGACCAAAAACGCTCAGAATTGACGCGACTGGTGAATGTGAAGTTAAAGCGGGAGACATTAAAGTTGACAGCGATGTGGAAATATTAAACCCGGATTTGCATATTGCGACACTTAATTCTGACGGTAGGTTATATATGGACATTGTCGTTGATAAAGGCAGAGGATATGTAACAAACGAACAGAATAAGAAGCTTAATAAACAGACAGCAGCAATCGGCACCATATACATGGATTCCAGCTATACTCCTGTTAACAAGGTTAACTACTTTGTAGGAACAACTCTTGATAACAAGGACAAACTCACACTTGAGGTATGGACTAACGGTGTAATCGGACCGGACGAAGCTGTTTCTACAAGCGCAAAACTCATGATAGAGTATCTTAACTTCTTTGTTGAACTGTCTGACAATGCAAAAACTACTGAAATAGTTATTGAAAAAGATAGCGACAAAAAAGAAAAAGTGCTTGAAATGACAATTGAAGAACTTGACTTGTCGGTTAGGGCATATAACTGCTTGAAACGTGCCGGCATAAACACAGTTGAAGACCTCATCAGCAGAACAGAGGACGATATGATTAAAGTTCGTAACCTCGGACGTAAATCTCTTGATGAAGTAATCGGAAAACTGCACGCACTCAAGTTGTCTTTGCGCAAAGAAGAAATATAAAAATTCAGGGACGGTTGACCGGATAAGTCAACTGCCTGTTGTATCAAAATTGTTCAGAAAGGGAGGATGGATATTATGCCCGGAACAAGAAAATTAGGTCGCCAGACAGCACACAGAAAAATGTTGCTCAGAAACATGGTGACATCACTTTTCGAACATGGTAGAATATCTACTACAGAGGCAAAAGCAAAAGAAATTCGCTGCATGGCGGATAAAATGATAACTCTGGGTAAAGAAAACACCCTGCACACAAAACGTCAGGCACTTGCATATCTTACTGACAAAGATGTAGTATTCAAACTTTTCGATGAAATTGCACCTAAATATGCAGACAGAGAAGGCGGCTACACAAGAGTAATTAAAGCAGCTCCCAGACGCGGCGATGCAGCACCTATGGCTATTATTGAGCTGGTGTAATACAAAAATAAAAGAGTTCTTCACAGAAGAACTCTTTTTTGTTTTTATAACTCAATAATCCCTTTATCCAGTTTTTCAACAATGTCGGCAAGCGCGTGCTCTTTGCGGCGG
>JAZSKF010000039.1:0-2843 GCA_045534715.1 Clostridia bacterium
ACAACCTGCTCTATTCTGTCGCGGTTTCCTAAAAATGGCGCAAGTTCGTTTGCAAAAGAAAGCGTGAGCTGATGTCCTCTTGCTTTTGCTTCCATGTCCAGTTTTTTTACAACATCTTCTATCAGTGCACGCAAATCAAAATAATCCTTTTGCATAATCTGCGAGTTGTAGTCCAGTTTTGAAAGCTCCAGAAGGTCTGTAACAAGACGCGCCATTCTGTCTGCCTCGCCCAGCGTAACCTCAAGAAAGCTTTTTCTTGTTTCGGGCGGAATATCGTCCGACTCAAGAAGCGTTTCTGAATAGGTTTTTATGGTGGTTATAGGCGTTCTGAGTTCGTGCGAAACATTGGAAACAAACTCACGTCTTGACATTTCAAGTTTCATTTGCTCGGTTGTGTCACGAAGCACAACAATAATTGCCGACAGAGCATCTTTTTTGCCTCCGCTTGTCGCAAAAACAAGCTGAATGTGTTTGCCGCCCAAAACAACGTCACGGTGTATGGTTTCCTGTTTTCTAAAAGAAATTTCCGAAAGGGAAATGTCTGCACCAATGTCGGCAAAAAACATATCAAACCAGATGTTGTCTGCGCTTTTTCTTCCTATCATTTTAAGTGCCGCACGGTTTATATGAATAATCTTTCCCTGAGAGTCAAACGCCATAACACCGTCTGTCATATACATAAGAATTGCAGTGATTTTGTTCTTTTCTTCTTCGATGGTGGCAAGGTTGTCTTTTATTCTTCCCGCCATTTCGTTAAAGGTTATTGCAAGCCGGCCAATCTCGTCGTCCGAGTCGGCGCTTATGTTTCCGTCAAATTCGCCTTTCGCAAGTTTTTCTGCGCTGCGCGTGAGCGAAATTATGGGCGCTGTTATAGTGTTGGACATAAAATATCCCAGTATGAAAGAAATGATAAGACCGAAAATCAGCGCTTGCAGTATGATTTTAAGCATACTGCCAATGATTTCGCCGACTTCTTCTTTGGTGTCTTTCACATACAAAATATATTCTGTTTCTCCGTCCACGCTCACCGGACGGGCAAAGTCAAGAAAGGCCTGTTCATCTGCCACTTTGCCGCCGATATTGCCGCTCATTGCAGAGATAATATTGGGTGTTTTTTCCACCTGGTCTATGCTTGCGGTGTTTGTGCGGTACAAAACTTCTGCATTTTCACCGTCCAGAAGATAAACCGTTCTGAACATATCCACCCCAAGTCTTGAGGAGTATGTTTCTATAACGGAGGAAAGCTCTGAAACACCGGCATTTCCTGCCGCAAGCGTACCCAGCTTTTGCGTGAGCTCTGCTGCAGAATCGGAATTCATTTTAACGGAAAACTCGTTTGTGTAGTAGGATGAAATGCTTATACGGAAAAAGGTGCCCACCATAATAATAACGGACACCACCATAAGCACAAACATCAAAACAAGCTTAAGTCTAACGCTTTTAAACATTTTGTGTCTATCCCTCTTTATTGTTAAAATAGTACCCAACGCCGCGTTTTGTCATTATATATCTGGGCGCGGACGGGTCCTCTTCAACTTTTTCCCTGAGACGGCGAACAGTAACATCTACTGTGCGGACATCTCCGTAAAATTCATATCCCCAAACTCTTTCCAGAAGCGTTTCGCGGGAGAAAACCTTTTCAGGCTGGAGTGCCAGAAATTTTATAAGGTCAAATTCCCTTGCGGTCAGAACAACCGGAACATCGTTGCGGAAAACTTCGTACAGGTCGCAATTTATTTTAAGTGAGCCAACCTGAATTATGTTTCCGGCAGAAGCAGCATTTTCAGACGAAACTTCCGAGGCAGAGTTGCGGCGAAGATTCGCTTTTATTCTTGCAGAAAGCTCTCTCATGCTGAAAGGTTTTGTTATATAATCGTCTGCTCCTATTTCAAGCCCTAAAATTTTGTCCACTTCGTCGCCTCTTGCCGTAAGCATAATAATTGGCGCTTCCGACCATGTGCGAACATTTTTGCACACTTCAAACCCATCAAGTTTGGGCAGCATAACGTCAAGCAGGATAAGGTCGGGGTTCACCTGTCGTGCCATAGTAACGGCAGTTTCTCCGTCAGCGGCGGTGACAACCTTGTATCCCTCTTTTTCAAGATTAAATTTTAAAATGTCGAGTATCGGTTTTTCGTCCTCTACAACAAGAATCAGTCGTTGCATCGGTCTTCCCCTCCTCTGAAATTTTATCTGTTAGTCCATTTTTTCTCCGCAAACAGGGCAAAACTTAAATTCTGCTTTAACTTTTGCTTTGCATTTGGGACAAGTCTTTGTATTTTTAAGGTCAGAAAGCTTTTCTCTGAGGGCAGCAATTTCATCGAAATATTCGTCCAGCGCTGCACATTTTGCTGCTGTTTCTTCTGCATCCAATTCCTCACCGTTTTTGTATGAGTTATACACCATTGTGCCAAGCTCACGGAAGATTTTCACTGTCTCCGCTTCTTTGTCTGCAATGGCAAAATTGGATTTTACCGTTTCCATAACCGCACCCGAAGTTTTAACTGCTCCCTGTGCTATCTGAGTAGCCTTTTCTCTTACTGTTGTCATAAAATCCATGTATAATCCCTCCTTATGAGTTTCTGTATTATTATTATACGCTATTTTCAGCAAAATTGCAAGTATATATTTTTAACTTGACAAACCCCTGTCCTCATTGTAAAATAAATAGTGTCACTTATGCTTGTAAAGCGTTTTTGCCCCCGTAGTTAAATGGATATAATAGTCCCCTCCTAAGGGATAGTTATCGGTTCGATTCCGGTCGGGGGTGCCAGAAAAAACGACAAGTTTTGACTTGTCGTTTTTTCAATGAAATTTGCCTACGGCAAGTGAAATAGCTTCGC
>JAZSKF010000180.1:0-6923 GCA_045534715.1 Clostridia bacterium
ATGACCTCTTTTTGCCATTTCTTCACCCAATTTTTCAACCGCAGAAATATAGGAAGCATCTATTTCATTGCTTGCTGCACCAAATACGCATATTTTCATTTTCTTTCCCTCTTTCAAATAATTTCTATCCATTATTATATAATACCGCACAAATCAATATTACATTTTTATTATATATTTTTTTAGAAATAATGTCAATAAAAAAGCTGTTCGTATAACACGAACAGCTTTTATTAAGCTTTTTTATTTAATTGCTTCGCCTGATTTTTCGTCAACAAAGAGGTAGTAATCGCCGTGTTCTTTAAGAAGTGTAGCGGGAACCATATTTGTTGTTTCTGTTGCTTCCATTGTCATGCGGATAGCATTTGCTTTAACTGCATGAGGAACAGCAGAAATGATAACTTTGCTCTTCATAATACGAGAAGGAGTCATTGTAATTGCCTGTTTCGGAACGTCTTCAATTCCTTCGAACCAGCCTTCACCAACCTGCTGCATACGGCATTTTTCATCAAGAGTAACAACTATGTAGGATTCCTGAGTGTCAAAATCCGCCGGTGGATCGTTGAATGCGATGTGAGCGTTTTCACCGATGCCGATAAGAGCAACGTCGATAGGAGCTTTTTCAATTTCTTTTGTAAGATATTCAATAGCTTCTTTCGGGTTGTTACCATCTACAAAGTGTGCAACTTTGGGATTAACGCGGTCAACAAAACGTTCTTTGAGGTATTTGCGGAAGCTTGCGGGATGTTCAACAGAAATGTCAACATACTCATCAAGGTGGAACATTTCAACTTTTGACCAGTCAACATCTTCAGCTATCATGGCTTCGATTGTTTCAAACTGAGAAGCACCTGTTGATAAGATTATACGAGAACTTCCGTTTTTTTCAATAGCTTCTTTAATTTTTTCAGCAGAAAGCTTACCTGCCTGTTTGCCCAGATCAAGGGCGTCTTTACATTTGAAAATTTGCATTTAAAACATTCCTTTCGTGTTTAATTATTTATTTTATAGTTTCCCTGCCAAGAAAAACTTTTTCAACATTTATGTTGTCGTCAAAAAAATAATATCCGGTTTTTATCTTATTTTAAAACTTACTTTTTCTAGCATACCGGCATACCCATAAAAAAATTAAAGTACAATTCCGTCTTTAAAGATAGAGATTTCTTTAAATCCGTTAATTTCGTTTTTAACTTCTTTGCCGGAAGCAACCTCACAAAGATAGTCCAGAAATTCTTCTGCACGTTGCTCCATTGGAACTCCTTCAAGAACAGGAGAAGCATCAAAGTCTATCCAGTTTTTCTTCTTTGTTGCAAGTACTTTGTTTGTTGAAACTTTAACAGTTGGAACAGGACCGCCTACAGGGTTTCCTCTTCCTGTTGTGAAGAGTATAATATGTACTCCTGCAGCTGTAAGGTTTGTTATTGCAACAATGTCATTTCCCGGACCATTTAAAAGCGAGAGTCCGTTTTTTGTAACAACATCGCCATAATCAAGCACATCCACAACCTCTGCAAGTCCACCCTTCTGAACACAGCCGAGCGATTTTTCTTCAAGAGTTGTAATACCACCGTCTTTGTTTCCGGGAGATGGGTTTTCATAAATAACCTGATTGTGTCTTGTGAAATAGTTTTTAAAGTTATTGATAAGACTTACTGTTTTTTCAAAGAGGTCTTTATTCAGGCATCTTTTCATGAGCAAGTGTTCTGCACCAAACATTTCGGGCACTTCTGTAAGCACACAGGCACCGCCATACGCTATAACCTTGTCAGACAGCGCACCAACAAGTGGATTAGCGCTTATGCCACTATACCCGTCACTGCCGCCACATTTTAAACCTATTTTAAGTTTGGAAATAGGCTGCGGCGTTCTTTGTGTGCGGTCAGCATAGTCACGAAGTTCTTTGATAATTTTAACACCTTCCGCAATTTCGTCTTCGAAGTCCTGAGAATTTAAAAAGCGTACTCTTTCAGGATTATAATCGCCGAGAACTTTCTTAAATTCACCAATGTTGTTGTTTTCACAACCAAGACCTAAAACAAGCACGCCACCTGCATTGGGATGATTTACAAGACCTTTGAGGGTAAGCTGTGTTGTAGCGTGGTCTTCGCCGAGCTGAGAACAACCAAACGGATGTTCAAAAGCAACCGCACCTGTAAGCTCTGCAAGTTTTTTTGCAACTTTGTTAACACAACCAACTGTATTTATAATCCAGATTTCATTTCTGATACCAACGTCACCGTTTTCGCGGAGGTAACCCATAAAGGTTTTATCACATGCAATTCGCTCGGTTGGCGGGTAGTCGCCTGAAAATTCGTATTCAAACGTACCACTTAGGTTTGTTTTTACATTGTGAGTATGAACATGCTCCCCTTTTTTTATGTCACAAGTAGCATGACCTATTGGGTTGCCGTATTTTATAATGTTTTCTCCGGCTTTAATGTCACAAAGCGCATATTTGTGACCATTTTCAAGATTTACTTCTACATTATCAAGTTTGTGTATTATCATTTGCTCATTTTCTCCTTAACTTTTTCTGCAAGAAAACTTAAATCTTCGTCCCATAAAGATTTGTTTGCAAGAATTTCATCAACATTTGATTTTTTCATAAATTCACAAACCTCAGGAGCATCATCTGTCATATCGGTTTTGTAAAATTCAACAAGCTTTGCAAAAGAGGTAATGAGGTTTTCCGGCATCTCACCTTTGCGCTTAATATATTCAAGTATTGACGGAAGAACTCTAACTTTGAATTTGCTGACAGAATTTAATGCAATTGAACTGCACATATGTCTTATGTAAGGATTGCAGAATCTTTCAAAAACATTATCGGCATAATCTTTAAGTTCTTCATAAGGAAGGTCAAGTGTGGGGATAATTTCATCATACACACATTTTTCCGCAAAACTTCTCATATTTTCATCTTTCATACAGTCTCCAACTGTTTCTATTCCTTCAAGAAGTGCATAAGGAATCATGGAAGTATGTGCACCGTTTAAAATTCTGACCTTTCTTGTACGATAACGTTCAAGATTATCGGTTACAATGATGTTAAGTCCGGTTTTGTCAAAGGGAAATTCTTTGCAAATATCTTTTGGACCTTCTATAACCCAGAGATGGAAAAGTTCGCTTGTGTTAACCATATTGTCTTCATATCCAAGTTCAATTTTTTCGTCTCTCGGATATCCGGTTACAATTCTGTCCACAAGGGTATTGCAGAAAATGTTTTCTTCTTCAACCCACTTTGCAAAATCTTCTCCAAGCCCCCAGAGTTCAATGTACTTCACAATACATTTTTTAAGATTTTCACCATTTTTGTCTATAAGTTCACAGGGCAGAAAAATAAATCCGTCGAGGCCCAGTTCAAATCTTCTTTTAAGAAGCAGGGTTACTTTCGCAGGGAATGTAACCGCCGGTGCGTTTTCTGCAAGGTCTTTCTCATCATACACAATTCCCGACTCTGTCGTATTTGAAACAATAAATCTAAAATCGGGATTTTCTGCAAGAGCAAGATAGCTGCTATAATCTTTAAAAGGCTGAACAGTTCTTGTGATACAGTCAATTTTCTTCATATCAACTGTGGGGTTGCCGTTTCTCATGCCGCGCATAACGTGCGTGTAAACACAATTTTGCGCTTCCAACATATCGCACATTCCTTTTTCAATAGGCTGCACAACAACCACGCCAGCATTAAAGTCGGTGGATTCATTTGTGATCTGGACAATCCAGTCAACAAATCCTCGCAGAAAACCGCCCTCACCAAACTGAATAATTTTCTCTGTTTTTGACATTTTTTCACTCTCCGACTTTAGACATTATAAGAGGTTAGATATTTTTTTGTATTTTCTATCATTTCATCAAAAAGCTTTCTTGCATCTTCAATGCTGCAAGTAACGAGCGGGTCTGCCACAAATGCAGCAAACGCTTTTTCAAGATTTCTTTCTGCCGCAGCCTCGGAAATGAGTTCCTGTTCTGCACATACTCTTGAAACGAGCGGATAAATTTCTTTCGGAACTTCACCGGCAAAAACAGGAGTTACGCTGTTTGAACGGAAAACCGCATTTGTTTCAACAACCGCACCAATTGGAAGATTTGGAATCTGGCCTTTGTTGGGAATGTTAACGTTTGTAACAAGCTCGGTAAGACCCAGAATCGCTCTCATCTGTTCAACGCCCTCTTCTCCTGTCTTTCTGATTTTCGCAGGAGTTTCTTCTTTAAGAAGTTCTGCACTTTCTTTGTGACGGTCAATAAGATCTTCTTTTCTCCATTTAACAGAAGTCAGACCAAAGAGCATTTCCTTTACTCTTTCAGGGCTTTCAAGGTACCACTTGCCTTCACAGAATTCCGCAAGGTGTCTGTCACCAGCAGCAGCAATGTAACCAAATTTATTAAACAGGTCAATTTTAACTTTTTCCGCACTTGTGAATGCATTATTTATCCAGTTATCGTCAACCGTTGCATCACCAACATAACCGTCTTTATGTTTCTGGCAGAATTCTTTATAATATGGGAATAGATCAATGTTTCTGTAAAATGCGCTTGTAATCCAGGTAAAATGGTTAACCGAAACGGTGTTAACCTTGATTTCCTGACGCTGAACATCCTTGATGCCAAGCATTTCATCAAGAACTTTTACAAGAAGTTTCTGTGTGCCGAAAACTTCGTGACAACAACCGAAGGCTTTGATTTCAGGGAAAACTCTGAAAAGTGTTTTAACACAGAGTGTCATAGGGTTAGTATAATTGATAACCCACGCTTCAGGACAATATTTTTTTATGTTCTCGGCTATCTCTTCATACATAGGAACTGTTCTGAGTATTCTTACAATTCCTCCCGGACCTGCTGTGTCGCCAACCGACTGATAAATGCCGTATTTTTCGGGAGTATGTACATCCGATTCCATCTCATCAAAGGTACCCGGTAAGATGGAAATAACAACAAAGTCGGCACCTGTCAGCGCATCTCCAATATTTTCAACCGCTTTATAGTTCCAAACCGATTTCGCTTCTTCAAGTTCTTTGTACTTATTGCCTATTTTTTCATTATCTTTTGCAGCAGCAAAATCAATGTCATATAAATAGACATCACCACTGAGATCTTCGCACATTGCAAGGTCGCTCATAAGTCCCCATGCCCAACCTCTTGAACCTCCACCAATATAAGCAATTTTAAGTCCTTCAACTTTGTTTTCTCTGTACCTCATAATAACCTCCATATAAATTGTCAGAATTATAGAATATATAAATGTATTATATATCAATTATACTATAAATCAATTTTTTTTAGTTTTCCTCTATTTTTTTGATTATATAATAAGAAAACTTTAAAATTTTGATTGATTTTTATTAAAAACCGTGTTAAAATGTGTATGATTGGAGGAATTGGTCGCATGGCATACAAAAACATGATATTTTCCCACGAACAAATAACCGAAAAAAGAAAGTACACCGAGTTCCATTTTCATGATGAATACGAGCTTTATTTTCTTCTCAACGGCGAAACAAAATATTTTATAGAAAACGAATTTTTTCAGCTTCACAAAGGTAATTTTATATTTGTTCCAAAAGGAGTCCTTCATAAAACAGATAGCGAAGACTGTCTTTATAATGAAAGAATTTTGCTTAGTATTACAGACCGCGTTTTTGACGGAAGCATGACTCCCGTTTTAGACGAGCTCTCCAGAGAAAAACTCATTTACGTTTCTGCTAACCATCTTCCCGTTCTTGAAAGGTTGTTGCATAAAATCGAAACGGAGCACCTTTCAAATAACAAGCACAAAAATCTTATGATTTTAAGTTATAC
Organism: Clostridia bacterium; assembly: GCA_045534715.1. Classification (GTDB taxonomy): domain Bacteria; phylum Bacillota; class Clostridia; order RUG12999; family RUG12999; genus RGIG7450. The sequence goes on from JAZSKF010000180.1 coordinate 5,800, forward strand.
AAGAGAACTTCTCATTCTGCTTTGCAGGCATAAAATCACAAAGAAACAGGAATTTAGTGACTCGGATAAATTCATTTTTACAATTCCCGAAGATATTGCCGACCACTTGCCAGAAAATATAACATTAAAATCGCTTAGCAAACAATTTGCTTTCAGTGAAGAACATCTGTCAAGAAAGTTCAAATCGGTTTTTGGTGTCGGACTTAATAAATATATCAGTTATATGCGTGTTCTCCATGCTGAAAAACTACTGACGGAAACCAACTGTTCAATAACAGAAGTTGCCAATCTCTGTGGATTTAATGACAGCAACTATTTCTCAACTGTTTTTAAAAAAACACTCGGTGTCCCGCCCCTCAAATATCGTAAAAGATAACGGCGACATATCATAGGGATTATTGACAAACAACCAATAATTTAATATAATTAAATTAAACTAATCAGAGGAGATTGTTATGGAAGATTTAAAACTGGTTGTTGCAAGCAATATCAGCCGGCTGAGAAAATCAAAAAATATGACTCAGTCAGAGCTTGCGGAAAAAATAAATTATTCTGACAAATCTGTTTCCAAATGGGAACGTGCCGAAGCCTTACCCGATGTAGCAGTTTTGAAAAACATGTCTGACCTTTTTGGTGTTTCTGTTGATTTTATGCTTGAAACTCATGATGAGTGGAATGTCGTTCCCCCAAAACCCACCAGGTCCTATAGCAGTTCTATAATTACTCTTGTTGCTGTTCTTGGCATCTGGACTGTTTCGGTGCTACTTTTTGTTATTTTCTGGCTGCTAGGTAAACAAATTTGGGAGATATTTTTATACACACTTCCTCTGTCTCTCACAACTCTTTTGGTTCTTAATAATGTATGGAAAGAAAGACGTTATAATCTTGCGATTATTTCCGGTCTGCTTTTCAGCATCTTCTTAATTGTCTACGGCTGCCTTAAGGTTTATAATCCATGGCAGATAGTTTTTATTTTTATTCCGGCGGAACTTATTGTTATTCTGTCATTCAAGATAAAAAATCGAAAAAAAACTTGAAAATTCGCCATTTTTCCAGGCAACTCTACCACTCGTAGAGTTGCTTTTTTTAGTTATAGAGTCAATTTTCAAATTAGTAGTTTGCCA
>JAZSKF010000114.1:0-5161 GCA_045534715.1 Clostridia bacterium
AAATTACAAAAAAAGATTATATCACATTTAAATACTGGGCCTTTCTGCATGATTATGTCAGTGTTTTATCAATTTTCTGGACATGCGTACTAAGCGTGCTTGTTTTAATAGATTTTGTTTTGACAAGACGAAGCCTTTTAATCGCAGCACTCGCTGTGGCTATGCCGGCTATATATATTAAAAACATATTTTTTCAGCTTCCCAAAAATAGCAGCGCAGAATATGATTCGGGAGCTTTCCCCAACCCCAGTGTTTCTATTTCCATGACAGAGGATTCTCTTATTATCCTCCGCGAGAAAACTTCTCCCTCTGAAATAAAGCTTGACCGGCTCTTTTCAGCTTTTGAAAGTGTTAAGCAGTTTTATTTTTTCATTTCGCAACACAACTATATAATTCTGCCCAAAAACATTCTGACAACAGAAGAAATTTTGGAAATAAGCCGCATAATAAAATCACTTCCGAAAAAAAACAGAAAAAATCCTTTTTCCATGAGTTTCTGGAAAGCTTTACGCAGTTTATTGGCGCTTGTTTTTATAACTTTCTGTGTTGTTATGATTTTGGTCGCCTATAAAATAACCTGATTTCTCCGGAGGCAATTTTTATGAAGAACAAAAAAGTTTTATATGCAGCAATTATCCTTGCAGTCATCGCTGCTTTTGTCCTTGTTGCCGCTTACTTTTTACCCTCAGCTGACACTTACTATATTTACAATAACCAGATAATAAAAAGTGCGCCCCTTTCAATCAGCGGTGACCTACACAAAGTAGTGGACAAGGGTGACAGTACCAGATACACCAACTATCCCTACGGTTATGAAATCACTTTCCCCGGAAAAGCAGAGTTTAACCTAGACACCTCTGCCATTATGACGCGGGCAACCGTTGGCGATGTTGATTTTACTGTGACAAAAGAATATTCCCCTTATGAAGATACGGTAAAATATATTGCCGAATATACCAACAGGTATATGATGGACCCCAAATTCATCGAAGAAAACAAACTTACCATGCACCGTGATCAAATGGTAAAAGAAAAAAATTTTGATATCCAGTACATCATCTTTACCAGAAACGCACCGGAAAACACTTTGCACACAAAAAACACCTATGCTCACTGCTACCTGTACGACGGGTCGCAAAGCTATTTCCGTATGACATTTAATGCTTTTGAATATTCGGAGCAGTTTAACCAGTTTGTAGAAAGTGTTGTGTGTTCTCTTAAAGAGATTATACCTACCGGCAAAGCAGGGTTCTATCTCGACTTTTACCCTGAAATCCCGGACAGCTGGAATGAGGAAACCGCCCGCACCTATAAGAGCATTTGCGAGCGCACCTCTCCTGCCTGGGGAATCTTTTGTCCCCAAAGCGTAAAAGACGATAAGCTCTATAAAATAAATAACGTGGAAGAAAAAATAGAAAACGATTTTATGGTTGCTATGGACTATATGTATTTCGGCGAAGAGCCTCCGCTTGCCGGCATGGATACGGCTTACTCCCAGGGCAAACTCGTTGAGCTTACAATGCAGATTTCCACTGTAATGCATGCCAACCTCAACGGATATAATCCGTTTTTTGAAGTGCTTGACGGCACCCGTGACGACTATATAAGAGATATTGCCCGCCAGCTTCGCGATTTTTCTCATCCTTTCATGTTCCGTCTTAACAACGAAATGAACACCGACTGGACAAGTTATGGCGGCGCCTGCATTATTAACGAACCCGAGCTTTTCAAAGAAGTGTGGATTCACATTTATGAGATTTTCGAGGAGGAGGGTGTTGACAATGCTATGTGGATTTTCAACCCCAACGACAGAAACTGTCCTCCCAACGAGTACAACCATTTTGTGAACTACTATCCCGGCAACAAATATGTCCACCTTTTTGGTGTTACGGGATATAACACCGGCACTTACTATGCAGAAATTTTCGGCGAAGAGTGGCGTGAATTTGAAACAATTTATGATGGCGTTACCTCCTCCTGCCTGCCCTATTTTTCAAAGTTCCCCTGGATTATAACCGAATTTTCTTCCAGCTCGGTTGGCGGAGACAAGGTTAAATGGATTGACAATATGTTTGAGACTATGCCAAAGTATGACAATATAAAAATCGCCGTATGGTTCTGCAGTGTGGACTATGATTTCAGATATGACATAGAAGACGGAATAATTGCCCGCCCCTACCTGCTGGACGAAACTCCCGAAACCGCAGCCGCTTTTAAAAAAGGGCTGGAAGAATCGGGGTACAGATACTCTTCGTTATTTGAATAAAAAAATTTCCCTGAAAAGCTTTTCAGGGAATTTTTTGTGTTTATTTTTCCGGCTTTCTGTCAAAAATAACCATAGTCACAATTTTGGAGGCAACCTATGAAAACCATAAATCTTAAAAAACTCATCGCCGGGATGTTGCTTTTTTCTTTTATACTGCTTCCCGTTTTTTTCATTACGCCAAATCCGGCTATAAACCCCGACATTATCAGGCTGCACGTCATCGCAAACAGCGACAGCGACCGGGACCAGCTTTTAAAGCTTAAAGTTCGGGACGAGGTTCTGGATTTGTCAAATTTCGCTATTTCCTCGTCCGCTCTTTCTCCTTTTTTTGCAATAAAAGAACAGCTTGAAAATATAGAAGATGCTGCAAAAGTTGTTCTTATGTCCTACGGTTCTTCTGACAGAGTAACCGCGCAGCTGGGGCAGTTTTATTTCCCCATAAAATCCTATGGCGATGTAACACTTCCCGCCGGCGACTATACGGCTCTTAGGCTTGTTATAGGAGAAGGCGTGGGACAAAACTGGTGGTGTGTTGTCTACCCGCCTCTTTGTTTTGTGGACGAAACTCACGGCGTTTTTAAACAGGAAGATATTGATTTTCTAACAAAAAACGGCTCTGCCAACCCCGGCAAGCCGCAATTTGAAATTAAATTTAAATTTTTAGAGCTGTTTAAATAAGACTATTTATAATTTCCCAAGCCTCTTCCACGCCAACACCTTTTTCGGAAGAAAATGGTATCATCACATCCTCCTCAGAAAGCAGAAGAGTCTCTTTTATTCTTGCCATATTGCCTTCTATCTCGCTCTTTTTAAGCTTGTCAAGCTTGGTTGCAATAACAATGAGATTGCCAAAACAGTATCTTATCCATTTTGCCATCTGGACGTCATCTGCCGTGGGTTTATGGCGGGAATCAACAAGCAGGAAAGTGTGGTGCAGATTTTGACGGGTATTTAAATATTCATCCATCATATCTCCCCATCTTTGCTTTTCCTGTTTGGATACCGCCGCATAACCATATCCCGGCAAATCGACAAAATAGAGGGTGTCGTCAATATTATAAAAATTTATCTGTGCCGTCTTGCCGGGCGTCGAACTTGTCCTGGCAAGTTTTTTTCTGCATAGCATCTTGTTTATAAAAGAAGATTTCCCAACGTTGGACCTGCCCGCAAAAGCAATCTCGGGAAGCCCGTCCATGGGGTACTGTTTGGGGCCCACCGCCGAAACGGTTATTCTCGCATTCTGAATGTTCATATCCCTTTAACCTCTATATCAACATCATACTTTTCTTTAAAGTATTTTATATTCTCTCTTTTCTGACCTATCGCCGCCGACAAAAGCTTTGCGGGCACAAAAATTCGTCTTTCCCCGGCAAGAACTTTCTTTTCCATATCTTCCCGCAAAATTCTTGAACGGACAAGTTCGCCCATTGCACTGTGATAGGCTCCTGCCACAATACTGCCTTTTTCGCATATTGTGTCGGTGGACTGAAGTCCCAACCGTATTACACGGATGTTTTTCTCTTCAAACATTTTGCAAATCCCGGCACAAACCTCCACTGTCTCTTCAAGAGTGGGCGGCAAATAATCTCCCGCCCGGTAAAGCTCTGCAAGATATGTGTCTTCAAGGACAACGGTCGGGTAAATCCGCACTGTGTCCGGCATAAGCTCTGCAATTGCTCTGCCGGTGAATAAATCGGTTTTGGCGTCCGACCCATACATCCCCGTCATCATCTGGAGCCCTGTCTCAAAACCATAGCTTTTAAGGAGTTTAACTGCTTTTTTTGTGTCCTCGGCAGTATGCCCGCGTCTGTTAAGCTCAAGAACCCTGTCATCCATCGACTGTGCTCCAAGTTCCACCGCTGTCACACCATACTCTTTCAGCATATCAAGAATTTCGCAGGATATATAATCGGGTCTTGTGGAAATCCGAATGCCCGACGCCTGCCCTTTGTTTATATATTCCCCCGCAAGCGAAAGATATTCTTTTTGCCTCTCTTTTTCTATCCCTGTAAAACTTCCACCAAAAAAAGCAATTTCAACAAAACTGTCTTTTCCCACCGTTTCAAGTGTTTCTTCAATGGTGTGCTTTGCGTCCTGCAATGTGTTTTCCCCGGTGGTGCCGGTAATTTTCTTCTGGTTGCAGAAAACACAATCGTTGGGGCACCCTTTATGAGGAACAAAAATTGGCACGTTTATATGTTTTATCATTTTTCTCTTTCCAATGCATCTTTTGCAGCCATCTGTTCAGCTTCTTTTTTTGTTTTTCCTTTGCCGCTGCCCATTTTTTCCCCATTCACAAAAAGTTCCACGTCATAGGTTTTGTTATGGTCGGGACCGGATTCTTTAACCGTTTTATATGTTATGTCAACCTGTCCGTTTTGCTGAACATATTCCTGAAAAGTCGTTTTATAGTCTTTTTTTCCTTCTTTGGAAGCAGCCTGAATAATTCTGGGTTCAAGCAGTGGCATAAACGCTCTTCTTGCCGTATCCAGGTTTGAGTCCAGGTATATTGCGCCCAGGACAGCTTCCGTAGCATCTGCAAGAATGGACACTTTTTTTCTGCCGTCCGCCTTTTCCTCCCCTTTCCCAAGGAGAAGATATTCGCCTATTCCTATGCTTTTTGCAATTTCATAAAGGCTCTTTTCACATACAACCTCTGCGCGTATTTTTGTGAGCGAGCCCTCCGGCAAATGAGAATAGTTTTTATAAATATAGTCGCTCACAATGATGCTGAGCACCGAATCTCCCAAAAACTCCAGTCTTTGGTTGCTTTCCTTTTTGCCGGTCTTTTTTTCGTTGGCAAAAGAGGTGTGCGTTCTTGCAAGCTCAAACAGCTGCTCGTTTTTAAATCTGTATATCCCTTTCAGTTCCAACATTTTTCTCACCTGCTTCAAG
>JAZSKF010000086.1:0-8265 GCA_045534715.1 Clostridia bacterium
ACGGTCCTACATCAATTGTTGTGGCTCAGGCTCTTAAATCAAAATATCTTGGAGCAATTATGGTTGCGGCCTATTCCTATATGGCACTTGTTCCAATTATTCAGCCGCCCGTTATAAAACTTCTCACAACAAAAAAAGAAAGAAAAATACGTATGGACTATGTTCAGAGGTCGGTATCCAAAACAACAAGAATTCTTTTCCCGATAATCATAACGGTTATAACAGGTGTTGTTGCACCCGCTTCAGTGGCGCTTGTAGGATTTTTGATGTTTGGTAACCTGATCCGTGAATGTGGAGTGCTCAATTCACTTTCCGAAACCGCACAGAAAGTTCTGGCAAATCTTATAACAATTTTCCTTGGCATAACAATTGCGCTTCGCATGCAGGCAAGCGAATTTTTGCAGGTTGAAACGCTGCTTATACTTGGACTTGGCCTTGTAGCGTTCATATTTGATACAGCAGGCGGAGTATTGTTTGCTAAACTCATAAATCTGTTCTCCAAGAAGAAAATCAATCCTATGATTGGTGCAGCCGGAATTTCAGCATTTCCCATGTCCGGACGAGTTGTTCATAAAATGGGACTTAAGGAAGACCCGCAGAACTTCCTTTTGATGCATTCAATCGGCGTAAATGTATCCGGTCAGATAGCATCTGTTATAGCAGGCGGTCTCATACTCAACTTTTTCTTGAAATAGGAGGGTAAGCTATGAATATAAATTTTATGAATTTTATCTACAATCTTGAATATATGGGCAAAGGCATGGCGGGAATACTGATAGTTATAGGTGCGATTATTTTGTCAGTATATCTGCTTGGCTTTATGACCTCGGAAGAAAAATAAAAGGGTTGACAAAGGACTCTATATAGTGTATAATGTAATAAATCTTTAAGTGTGGTACAGAGATGCCAACAAGGTTTAATATATTGCTATGCCCTTTTTTAAGGATGTGTAATTATGGCCTTTGTTGGAAAAACAAAGGCTTTTTGTTTGCCGGAAAGGAAAAAGAAATGAAATATATATTAAAAAATTCAAAAGTATATATTGACGGCCAGTTTGTTTCCAAAGACATCACTATAACTGATGGTATTATCTCCTTTGACGGCACATCTTCTTTGGAAGATGTTTATTATGATTTGAATAATTGTGTTATTTTTCCCGGCTTTTGCGATGTGCATGTTCATCTTCGTGAGCCGGGTTTTTCCTATAAAGAAACAATTGAAAGCGGCACTCGCGCGGCGGCGGCAGGGGGATATACCACGGTTTTCGCCATGCCCAACTTAAACCCTGTGCCCGATTCGAAAGAATCTATTAAAGAGCAAATTGACATTATAAAAAAAGATGCGGTTATCAAGGTTTTTCCTTATGGTGCAATAACAGTGGGCGAAAAGGGAGAAAAACTTGCAGAGCTTTTGGAAATGAAAGATTTGGCAATTGCCTTTTCTGATGACGGCAGAGGTGTTCAGTCGGAAGAGACGATGCTTGGTGCTATGATAAAAGCAAAAGAGCTTGATAAAATAATTGCAGCTCATTGTGAGGACAACAGTCTTCTTCGCGGAGGATATATACACGACGGAGAGTATGCAAGGATAAACGGTCATAAAGGCATATGCTCGGAAAGTGAGTATCTCCCGATTAAAAGAGATATTGAGCTTGCTAAAAAAACAGGAGCTAAATATCACGTTTGCCACATTTCGACGGCAGAGAGTGTGGAGCTTATCCGCAAAGCAAAAAAAGAGGGAGTGGACATAACCTGTGAAACAGCACCCCACTACCTGACCATGAACGATATGATGCTTAAAGAGGAAGGGCGGTTTAAAATGAACCCGCCGATACGGTCGGAAAAAGACCGGCTTGCACTTATTGAGGGCATAAAAGACGGTACAATAGATATGATTGCCACCGACCATGCGCCTCACTCGGAAGAGGAAAAATCGAAGGGACTTTCCGGCAGTGCCATGGGTGTGTCGGGGATTGAAACAGCTTTTCCGGTTTTATACACAAAGCTTGTTAAACCGGGAATAATTAGTCTTGAGAAGCTTATAGAGCTTATGCACGATAGTCCAGGTAAAAGGTTTGGTACGACAAACCCCATAAAAGAAAATGTTAAAGCAAATTTAACAGTATTTGATTTAGAAAATGAATATATTATAGATTCAAATAAATTTTTGTCAAAGGGCAAAAGCAGCCCGTTTGACGGAGAAAAAGTTTCAGGCAGATGTCTTATGACATTTTGTGAAGGTAAATTAGTTTGGGAGGCAGAAAGATGAAAAGAGAAGACATCAAAAAAATTCTTATTATCGGCTCCGGCCCGATTGTAATCGGACAGGCGGCTGAATTTGACTATGCGGGCACACAGGCGTTTCTTGCTCTTAAAGAAGAGGGATACGAGGTTGTGCTTTGCAACTCCAACCCTGCAACAATTATGACAGACACAACAATTGCGGACAAGGTTTATATGGAACCTTTGACACTTGAATATATCGCAAAAATTCTGCGCTATGAACGTCCCGATGCTATTGTTCCGGGAATTGGCGGTCAGACAGGTCTTAACCTTGCAATGCAGCTGGAAAAGAAAGGCATTTTAAAAGAGTGCGGCGTTGAGCTTTTAGGTACAAGCAGCGAAAGCATTGAAAGAGCAGAGGACAGAGATTTGTTCAAACAGCTTTGCCAGGAAATAGGCGAGCCTACAATCCCGTCCGAAATCACATATAGTATTGAAGAAGCAAAAGAGGCGGCAGGAAGAATCGGCTATCCGGTAGTTCTCCGCCCGGCGTTCACTCTTGGCGGTACAGGCGGCGGTTTTGCAAATAATGAAGAAGAGCTTGTTGAAATTGGTGTAAACGGTTTTAAACTTTCTCCGGTTCATCAGGTTCTTATCGAAAAGAGCGTTAAAGGTTATAAAGAAATTGAATTTGAGGTAATGCGCGATTCGCAGGACAAAGCCATCACCATCTGCGGCATGGAAAACATTGACCCTGTTGGTGTTCACACAGGTGACTCGCTTGTTGTTGCACCTATTATGACACTGAATGACCACGACCTTAAAATGCTTAACGACAGTGCAATTAAAATTATCCGTGCACTGAAAATTGAGGGTGGATGTAACGTTCAGTTTGCTCTTAATCCCACAACAAGCGAATATTATCTTATTGAGGTAAACCCCAGAGTTTCCCGTTCATCTGCGCTTGCCTCCAAAGCCAGCGGATACCCCATCGCAAGAGTTACTGCAAAAATAGCAGTTGGTATGTCTCTTGACGAGATTGCTATTGCTAACACAACTGCGGCGTTTGAACCACGACTTGATTATGTGGTTGCAAAACTTCCCAGATTCCCATTTGATAAATTTGACACAGCGACCAATACTCTCGGCACACAGATGAAAGCCACCGGTGAGGTAATGGGCATTGGCTCAACTCTTGAAGAATGTCTGCTCAAATCGGTACGTTCTCTTGAAACAGGGGCATATCATTTCCACCTGCCAAAGTTTGACGATATGTCGGCAGACCAGCTTAAAGAATATATCAAAGACTTCAAGGACGACAACATTTTTGCAATAGCTCAGCTTATGAGACTGGGCACATCTGTGGCAGAACTTCACGATATCACAAAAATTACTGCATATTTCCTCGAGTCCATCGAAAAAATCGTTAAAATGGAAAAAGAGATTGCAGCAAATAAAGGCGATGTTGAAACTTTAAAAGCGGCAAAGAAAATGGGATTTGGCGACAAATTCATAGCAAAGCTCTGGGGCATGGACGAGCTTGACGTCTATGAAATGAGAAAAGAAAATGACATTTTCCCTGTTTACAAAATGGTTGACACCTGCCACACAAATGCGTATATTCCTTATTTCTACTCATCTTATCACGATGAAAATGCATCTGTTCTGACAGATAAAAAGAAAATTGTTGTTCTTGGCGCAGGCCCTATCAGAATTGGTCAGGGTGTTGAATTTGACTATTCAACAGTTCATGCGGTTACAACAATCAAAAAATCGGGCTATGAAGCAATTATCATAAACAACAACCCCGAAACAGTTTCCACAGACTAGACAACTGCGGATAAACACTATTTTGAACCGCTTACAGCGGAAGATGTAATGAACATTATTCACTTTGAAAAGCCGGAAGGGGTTATTGCATCTCTTGGTGGTCAGACAGCAATCAACCTTGCCGAGCCGCTTATGAAACGCGGTGTTAAAATTATCGGTACCGACTGTGATGCTATTGAACGTGCCGAAAACCGCGACAGTTTTGAAAAAATCCTTGAAGAGCTTAACATTCCTCAGCCAAAAGGCAGAGCGGTTACAAATATTGAAGACGGCGTGAAAGCCGCAGAAGAAATCGGTTATCCCGTTCTTGTTCGTCCCAGCTTTGTACTTGGCGGCAGAGCAATGCAGATTGTTGCAAAAGAAGAGCATTTAAGACATTATCTCAAAACAGCAGTTGAAATTGACGAAGATAAACCGGTGCTTGTTGACAAGTATATCCAGGGCAGAGAAGTTGAGGTTGACGCAATCTGCGACGGACGCGACGTGTTTGTACCCGGCATTATGGAGCTTGTTGAAAGAACAGGTGTTCACAGTGGTGACTCCATCAGTGTTTACCCGTCATTTAGTGTTTCTGACAAGGTTAAAGGCACAATTTTAACCTACGCAAAAAAACTCGGTCTTGGAATTGGCATAATAGGTCTTTACAATATTCAGTTTATTGTTGATGAAGATGACAATGTGTTTATTATCGAGGTTAACCCGCGTTCTTCAAGAACTGTTCCTTTCCTTTCAAAAGCGACAGGATACAGTTTAGCTGACATTGCAACAGAGGTTATTATGGGCAAGAGCCTTAAAGAACAGGGAATTTTCGATATTTATCCTGCTGAGAAAAAACGCTGGTATGTAAAAGTTCCGGTGTTCTCATTCAACAAAATCAGAGGACTGGATGCATATCTTTCACCCGAAATGAAATCAACAGGCGAAGCAATCGGTTATGACGATAAATTAAACCGTGCACTTTATAAAGCACTTCAGGCATCGGGCATGAAGCTCCAGAACTACGGCACAGTGGTTGTAACTCTTGCCGATGAAGATAAAGAGGAAGCACTTCCGCTTATCAAACGTTTCTATGATATGGGCTTTAATATTGAAGCTACAATCGGTACGGCAGATTATCTTAAAGCTAACGGAATAAGAACAAAGGTTTTAAGAAAACTTTCCGAAGGCAGCACAGAGATTTTAGATGCAATCCGTGCAGGATATGTAAGCTATGTTATCAATACCCGTGCAATCCTTTCGGGTGTTCACTATGAGGATGGCGTTGAAATCAGAAGAACGGCAAACGAGAACAACGTAACCCTCTTTACTTCTCTTGACACAGTAAGAGTTCTGCTGGACGTTTTAGAGGAAATCACACTCACAATCTCCACCATTGATGCATAGGTGACAATTTATGAAACAAAGTATTTTTAAAATTACAGAAAATGTTCCGCTCACCGAAAGCGTATATAAAATGACGCTTTCGGGGGACATATCGGATATAACGGCTCCCGGGCAGTTTGTCAATATTAAGCTTGACGGACAATACCTTCGCCGTCCCATTTCAGTTTGCGACTGTGAAGAAGGCAAACTGACACTTGTCTACAAGGTTGTGGGCAAGGGAACAGAGAAAATGGCAAAAATGAAAGAGGAAAAGCTTGATATTCTGACAGGTCTCGGCAACGGCTACGACATATCAGAGTCGGGAGATGAGCCCCTTTTAATTGGCGGCGGTGTTGGTGTTCCGCCCCTTTATATGCTTGCAAAAAAGCTGACCCGTGCCGGCAAAAAGGTGACGGTTATTCTTGGATTTAATAAAGCTGACGAAATTTTCTATGAGCAGGAATTTGAAAAGCTTGGAGCAAAAGTTTTTGTAACAACCGTTGACGGCTCAAAAGGCATAAAAGGATTTGTTATTGATGCTATGAAAGACCTTTCGTATTCATACATTTATACTTGCGGCCCCGAACCCATGCTGAAAGCGGTATTTGCAGCGGCAAAAACAAGCGGCCAATTCAGTTTTGAGGAAAGAATGGGCTGCGGTTTTGGAGCTTGTATGGGTTGTTCGTGTAAGACTGTTACTGGCTATAAAAGAATTTGCAAAGACGGGCCGGTGCTTAAAAAGGAGGAGATTTTATGGTGAACACAAAAGTAAATCTCTGCGGGATAGAGCTTGACAATCCTGTTATACCGGCAAGCGGCACCTTTGGCTTTGGCTACGAATTTGCTGAAATTTATGATATAAACATACTTGGCACCTTTTCTTTCAAAGGAACAACAAAAGAGCCGAGATTCGGCAACCCCACACCCAGAATTGCAGAATGCACAGCAGGTATGATAAATGCAGTGGGACTTCAGAATCCCGGCGTGGAAAAGGTAATATCCGAAGAGTTGCCTAAACTTAAAAAATATTTTGATAAAAAGGTTATGGCAAACGTCAGCGGGTTTGCGGTGGATGAGTATGCCTACACCTGCGAAAAACTTGATAAATGTGAGCAGGTGGGATGGCTTGAAGTTAACATAAGCTGCCCCAATGTTCACGGCGGCGGTATGAGTTTCGGCACAAGTCCTGATGCAGCAGCTGAGGTTGTGACGGCAGTTAAAAAGGTTACAACAAAACCGGTTATAATAAAGCTTTCGCCAAATGTAACAGACATTGTAGCGATAGCAAAAAGCTGTGAGCAGGCAGGGGCGGACGGTATCAGTCTTATAAACACTCTGCTGGGCTCAAGAATTGACATAAGAACAAGAAAATTTGTGATAGCAAACAAAATGGGAGGTTTTTCGGGAGATGCTATTTTCCCGGTAGCGCTCAGAATGGTCTATCAGGGGGCATCGGCGCTTAAAGTGCCGGTTATAGGTATGGGCGGCGTTTCAAGCGCAGAAGATGTTATTGAAATGATGCTAGCAGGTGCAACTGCAGTAGAGGTAGGGGCGGCAAACCTTGTTAACCCCTACGCCTGCCGTGATATTATAAATGACCTGCCGCGTGTTATGGAAAAATATAAAATTGACAGTTTAAGTGATATAATAGGAGGGGCTCACTAATGGGTAAAGACGTAATCATTGCCTGCGACTTTGCAAGTGCCGAAAAGACTTTTGAATTTTTAGACAAATTCACAGGCAGAAAACCGTTTGTTAAAATCGGCATGGAGCTTTTCTATGCAGAAGGTCCGCAGATTGTAAAAGAAATTAAAAAGAGAGGGCATAAAATTTTCCTCGATTTAAAACTTCACGACATTCCCAACACAGTTAAAAAAGCAATGTCTGTTCTGTCCGGACTTGATGTTGACCTTTGCAATCTTCATGCATCGGGAACAGTTCGCATGATGGAAGCGGCAATTGAAGGGCTCACCCGTGAAGACGGCACAAGACCACTTTTAATTGCGGTAACTCAGCTTACTTCAACCGACCAGCAGGCTATGGAAGAAGATTTGCTTATAAAGGAAGATATTGCAGATGTTGTAATTCACTATGCGAAAAATGCAAAAAAATCAGGACTGGACGGCGTTGTTTGTTCACCGCTTGAAGCAGGCAAAGTACATGAAACTATAGGAAAAGATTTTCTCACAGTTACTCCCGGCGTGCGTTTCGCAGACGGCGACATCGGCGACCAGAAACGTGTTATGACCCCGGCAGAAGCAAAAAAAATCGGTTCTGATTACATAGTGGTTGGAAGACCTGTTACAGCGGCAGAAGATCCGGTGGCAGCATATGAACGCTGCATAGCAGAATTTGTAGATTAGAGGGTTATGGATAGCCAATTCCTACATGGGTTAAATTGACAAATTTTTGGTGATAGTGCGTTAAAAAGCTTGCAAATACACAAAGTATTAGCTGCGCATTTTAACTTCTCTAACCTGAAATTTGTCGAATTTAAAACTCTTGCGACCCTGCTTTTTAAAGCTGGTTATTAAAAAAGACCATCCGGAAAGACGGAAATATAAAATCGGGCAGGGCATGTCAAATTGACTTCCCTAACCCTAAGGAGAGAAAAACATGGAAAAGATTATTGCGAAAGATTTACTTTCTATCGGAGCAGTTTTTTTCCGCCCAAATGAACCATTTACATGGGCAAGCGGAATTAAAAGCCCGGTTTATTGTGACAACAGATTAACTCTTACATCACCCGAGGTTAGAAACGACATAGAAAACGGCCTTGCAGAGCTTGTTAAAAAACACTATCCCGAAGCTGAGGTTCTGATGGGAACATCAACTGCCGGAATAGCACATG